>JAKJDA010000213.1:0-3136 GCA_022706165.1 Candidatus Hydrogenedentota bacterium
CAACTCGGGCCTGTCAGTCGTGTTGATGCTGACTCTCGGCGCGACCAACGCGTTCACTAAGTTGTGGCCCATCTTTGGTGCGGCCAACCAACTCCTCGCCGCGCTCGCGCTGCTCACCATCACGGTATGGCTACTGGTCAAGGGAAGACGCTTCTGGTTCGCATTGATACCGGCGCTGTTCATGATCTGCACGACGCTGGCCTCGCTCATCATTCTCTTCCAGAAATACCATCGCGAAGGCAACCAAGTGCTCGCCTTCACGGCAGTTCTGCTCTTCGCACTATCCGGCGGAGTAATCGCGCTGGCCATCAAGCGCGTCGTCATCCCCATGCTATCTGGGAAGAAGATCGAGGCGATGGAAGAAAGTTAAGAGAAACCGGGGGAAACCTCTTCGGAAAAGAGGTTTCCCCGGGCCCCCCTTCCAGAAACTTTTGTGTACTACGTAGCGCGAAGCGCCAACAAAAGTTCTTGGGAAGGAGTTTGGGAAAACCCTTCTTTCCAAGAAGGGTTTCCCCAGCTTTCTTGCTTGTAGGAGATTCACATGGGCGAAGACATCTTCGAATATTCGGCGGCGGAACGCATGCGGCGCGAGGCTCCGTTGGCGCGGCGGGCTGCTCCGCGGACGATTGACGACTTGGTCGGGCAGGAGCACATTCTTGCGCCCGGCAAGATGCTGCGTCGCGCGATCGAGGCCGACCGCATCACGTCGCTCATCCTGTTCGGCCCGCCCGGCTGCGGTAAGACGGCCCTCGCGCGCCTCATCGCTATGCGCACGAAGTCGGCCTTCGAGAACATCAACGCCGTCACGTCCGGCGTCAAGGACCTCCGCGCGATCATCGACGGGGCCAAACAACGCCGCGTCGCCGATGGTCGTCGTACCATCGTGTTTGTCGACGAGATTCACCGCTTCAACCGTGCGCAACAGGACGCGCTGTTGCCGGATGTCGAGAACGGCAACATCACGTTGATTGGCGCGACGACCGAGAACCCATTCTTTTCCATCGTATCGCCGCTGCTATCGCGCTCGCAAGTATTCGAGCTCAAGAAACTCGATACCGAAGCGATTGTGCGGTTGCTGAAACGCGCGCTTACGTTGCCGGAAGCCGGGTTCGACAACCTCGCCATCGTGGCCGACGACGAGGCGCTTGCGCATCTCGCGAACTCTGCGGACGGCGATGCCCGGCGCGCGTTGAATGCCCTTGAGATCGCGGTCCTGACCACCGCGCCGAATGAAGACGGCACAGTCCACATCACGCTAGTCGTCGCCGAGGAAAGCATCCAGCGCAAGCTTATCCACTATGACGGCACGGGCGACGAGCACTACGACGTAGCCTCGGCGTTCATCAAGAGCATGCGCGGCGGCGACCCGGACTCGGCGCTCTATTGGATGGCGCTGATGCTCGAAGCAGGCGATGAACCGCGTTTTGTTGCGCGGCGGATTTGCATTTGCGCTGCGGAAGATGTGGGCAACGCCGATCCGCAGGCATTGACGGTAGCCGTTGCCGCGTGGCAAGCGTGTGAATTCATCGGCATGCCCGAGGCGCGCATTCTGCTCGCGCAAGCGGCCACCTACGTCGCCTGCGCACAGAAAAGCAACGCCGCCGTCGTGGGCATCGACAGCGCGACGAAGGACGTCCGCGAAGGGAAGACAGTCGCCGTTCCCACGCACCTGCGCGACAAAAGTTACTCCGGCGCACAACGTCTCGGGCGTGGCGAAGGCTATCAATACGCGCACGACTTCGAAGGCGGATACGTGACACAAGACTACGGCGTGCCGCGCTGGACCTACTACCACCCCACCGACCGCGGCAAGGAAACAGAATTCAAAGCGCGACTTGAAGCAATGGATAAGAGGGACAAGGAAGAAGAAAAATGAGAACCGGGGAAACCCTTCTTGGGAAAGAAGGGTTTCCCGGGACCCCCTCCCAAGAACGTTTGGGTGCGCTTCGCGCTGCTATGCCGTGTGGCCTATTCGTTTTTCTGCGGAGTCGCGCGCTAGGCGATCAGCGTCAAGAATGGCGTCGAGATTGGCTAGCGAAGTGGATGAACAGGTCTCCATCGTGGCGCGGACCACTTCGCTGATCTGGAGGAATCCGATACGGCCTTTGCAGAAGGCGTCGACGGCGACTTCGTTGGCTGCGTTGAGGATGGCGGGGGCAGTGCCGCCGGTCCGTGCGGCGTCGAAGGCGTATTGCAGGCAAGGGAACTCGGTGAAGTCGGGCGCGGCGAAGGTCAGGTCGTGCATGCGCGTGAGGTCGAGGCGGCCCATCGGGGTTTCGAGCCGTTCGGGCCACGTGAGCGCGAACAGGATAGGGAATTTCATGTCGGTCAACCCGAGGTGTGCGAGGATGCTGCCGTCGGTGAACTCGACCAGGCTGTGGATGATGCTCTGGGGATGGATCACCACGCGGATCCGGTCGAGCGGCATGCCAAACAGCCACATGGCCTCGATCACTTCCAGGCCTTTGTTCATCAGCGTCGCGGAATCGACGCTGATCTTGACGCCCATGTCCCAACGCGGATGACGCGCGGCTTGTTCGGGCGTCACCTGCGCGAGGTCCGCGCGCGGACGTCCGTAAAATGGGCCTCCGGACGCGGTCAGATGAATGCAGTGCACGTCATCGGGCCGATGTCCGTGCAGGCATTGGAAGATCGCGTTGTGTTCGCTATCGACGGGCGTCACGTGCACGTTGCGTTCGCGGGCCGCAGCCATGATGAGCGGGCCCGCCATGACCAGCGGCTCCTTGTTTGCGAGCGCGACGCGATTGCCCGCCTCAATCGCCCGCAACACGGGCCGCAGTCCCGCCGCGCCGACCATTGCGCACATCGCCACGTCGGCAGGTTCCGCTGCGATGGCTTCGAGCCCCATATGCCCGCTCAACACATCTGTTCCGGCGCATCTTGCGGCCAGTTCGCGCGCGGCGTCCGGTTTCGCCACCGCCACGCGACGCGGATGAAACTCGGCGATCTGCGCTTCGAGCAAGGCGATATTCGAGTGCGCCCCTAGAGACACCACCTCGAAACGATCGCGATAATGGCGAATCACATCCAATGTGCTGCGGCCGATCGATCCCGTAGATCCTAGCAGCGAGACGCGGATGGGGGGGGGAGATCGGACCGCAATCCGGCGTCGGTT
>JAKJDA010000213.1:3255-5585 GCA_022706165.1 Candidatus Hydrogenedentota bacterium
GCGGGTGAAATGGGCATGCCGCGCAGCTACGCCTGTTCGTTGCGGCCCCGGAAACGTTCGAGCAAAAGCGCGCGGACGTCGCTGGCCGATCCCATCGCCAAAACACGCTTCGCGAACCGGCGCGCCACCGACATGCGGCACGTCGCAATCTGGGCCCGAACGGCCGGAATGGCCACCGTCGACATGCTCAGCGAATCGACGCCAAGCCCGGCGAGCAACTCGGTGAACAAAGGATCGCCCGCCATTTCACCGCACACGGCGCACGGAATCTTCGCCGCTTTCGCCGCGAGAACCGTCTGGCGAATCATGCGCAGGATCGCCGGATGCGCCGGCTCGTACATATGGGCGATCCGCTCGTTTCCGCGATCGACGGCCAGGGAATACTGGATCAAATCGTTGGTGCCGAGGCTGAAAAAGTCGGACTCCTTGGCCAGCATATCGGCCATCGCCACGGCCGAGGGCACTTCGATCATCGACCCAACCTTCACGTTCCTGTCAAACGGGATGGAACGCCGATCCAAATCAAGGCAAACATCGCGGAAAATGGCCTTTGCCTGACGCAATTCGTCCACCCCGCTGATGAGCGGAAACATGATCTGCACATTGCCAAACGTCGAAGCCCGAAGCATGGCCCGAAGTTGCGCCTTAAAAATATCCGGCCGTTCGAGGCAGAACCGGATGGCGCGCCAGCCAAGCTGCGGATTGGTCTCCGGCAGGCTGCGCACATGCGCCACGAACTTATCCCCGCCGATATCCAGGGTGCGCAACGTCACAGACGATGGATTGAACGCCTCGGCCACCTCGGCATACGCATGAAACTGCTCTTCCTCCGTCGGCAGCGAACCGCGGTTCAAAAACAAATACTCGGTCCGGTAAAGCCCCACCCCCATCGCCTTGGTTTTCAGGCTGTGCGCAATCTCGACCGGAAGTTCGATATTGGCCAAGGTGGGAACAGCGTGCCCATCGAGCGTCGTGCTCACCAGGTTCTCGTCCGCCAACAGCAGCGCTTGACGCCGGGCCTCCTCGCGCTTCTTCTCCGCGCGGAACCGCTCAAGGGTTTTTTCCTCGGGACGGATGATGACCTGGCCGTGCGTGCCGTCCAAGACCACCATGTCGCCCGGCATGACATGCGCGCCCACATACTTCAGGCCGACGACCGCCGGTATCTCGAACGCGCGCGCCAGAATGGCTGTGTGCGACGTCGGACCGCTCATATCGGTTGCGATGCCTAGGGCATTGACCAGATCGATCTTGGCGGTCTCCGAAGGCGACAGATCATGCGCCACCACGACGCTCGGCGTCTCCAAACGCTCAAGCGTCTGCGCTTCCGCGTTCAAAAGCCGTTCCAAAACGCGCTGACTTACGTCTACAAGATCGCGCGCGCGCTCTCGAAAACGCGGATCTTCCACCGACTCCAGCAAATTGGAATACCGCCCCACCAGTTCATCAAGCAAGAACTCGACGTTCAAACCCTCGGAATCAAGCCGCGACTTGATTTCCTCGTGAATGGTGATGTCATCCAGCAGCAAAAGGTGGGCCGCAAAAATATCGGCATGGTACTGCCCCAACTCCTGCATCGTCTGTTCATGCAGGCGCGTGAGCTCCCCGCGAACCGTTGTGACAGCTTGCTCGAACCGGGCCCATTCGGCCTCCTTGTTCTCAACCAGATACCGGGGAATATCGAGTGTGCGTACGCCGAACGGAAGGGCTGGCCCGATGGCAATGCCCGGAGACACGCCAATGCCGCGCAACACAATTTCCACTACGACTCTCCAAAGCCGGCCTGCACAAGCGTGCGCACCGCCTCCAACGCCTCCGCCGCGTCGGGACCGCTGCAGCTCACGGACATCCGGCTCCCCTGTGCGGCCGCCAGCGTCAGAAGCCCCATGATGCTTTTCGCGTTCACACGCTGCCCGTTGACCTGGACGTACACGTCGCTCTTGAACTTCAAGACGACTTGCACGAGGGACGCCGCCGGCCGGGCATGCAATCCCAACGGGTTCACGATGGGCATTTCTTCCGTAAGTTCAGGCATACGCGCTACGCAATCTCCACGGCTTGCGCCACAATATTCACGGTATGATGTTGGCCGGGGGCGCAATCCAGCCGCCAACAGGGAACCACCACGCTGCCCTGATAAATACGCTCTTGTCCGCCTTCCGACTGACTCACCGTGTCAATCGCAAACCGGTGGATATCCGCCGGCGCATCGAAGCGGAGTCCGCACTCCAGTTTCAGCCAATCATCACGCAACGCGATGTGCGACAATCCCTTGTCACACCCCCGCTCGCCCAGCTTGGCATACCCCAAATCCCGATCGTCCGACCGAT
>JAKJDA010000214.1 GCA_022706165.1 Candidatus Hydrogenedentota bacterium
CTTACGGCGGGACTGGCGGTGTGCGACACGATGTGCGCGGCGGCGGGTTTCATGCTCGCCGTGCACCTCAGCCACCCTTCGAATTCTTTTCCGGCGTTTTTAGAGCAGTGCTGGACGCGCATCGGGTATTTGCTGGTGTTTGTCGCGTTCTGGTACGGCGCGGCGGCGGATCAAGGCTTGTTCTTGTCGCATCGCGACGATCGGCTCCTGAAACAATTGCTCGCCGTGGTGAAGGCGGCGGCGGTATCGATCGTGTTCAGCTTGTTTGTGGTCGTTTTCTTTACGCGAAAAGGCCTCGATCGCGAGTTTCTTCTTTACTTCGGGACCAGCGTATTCGCGGCCATCTTGATCTTTCGGCTGGCGTTGCGCTTGTTTCTCTGGAACATCCGGCGCCGCGGATTCAACTTCCGGCAGGCGCTCGTGGTGGGGGCGAATCGGCGATCGCGGCGCCTGGTCGAGGTCTTCACGGTGTTTGGCCGGTACGGGTATCAGATCATCGGCATTGTGGACGATGACCCTGCGCGCATGGAGGTGTTCGGCGAAAAGCCGGTGAAGTATCTGGGCACGTGTGCGTCGCTCGAAACGTTTTTGGCGAACCATGTGGTGGACGAACTGTATATCACGCTGCCGGTCCGATCGTTTTATGAGGAGATTCGCAATATCGCCCACTTATGCGAAAGCGTCGGCATACCGGTCCGAATGGTCGCGGATTTGTTCCCGTTGCAGATCGCAACGAGCCGCGTGACGCGCATCGAGGACATTCCGTTGCTTTCGTTGGCGACGGGGCCCGAAGTGCACGGGCAGCTTTTGCTGAAACGCGTATTCGATTTTGCGGCATCGAGCGTTTTGCTCGCGTTGTTTGCCCCGCTGTTCTTTGTGGTGGGCATTCTGATCAAGGCGGAGTCGCCGGGACCGGTCTTTTTCAAGCAGGAGCGCGTGGGACTGAACCAGCGACGCTTCAAGATATTCAAGTTCCGTTCGATGCGGGCGGACGCCGAAAAGCTGCGCAAGGAGCTGGAAGAACAAAACGAGGCCGACGGCCCTGTCTTCAAAATCCGCAACGATCCGCGCGTCACGCGCATCGGACGCTTCATCCGCAAATACAGCATTGACGAACTGCCGCAGTTGATCAATGTGTGGCTGGGGCACATGAGCCTCGTTGGGCCGCGTCCGCCGATCCCTGCGGAGGTCGAGCAATACACGTGGGACCAGCGCCGGCGGTTGAGCGTGAAACCCGGCATGACCGGACTCTGGCAAGTCAGCGGGCGCAGCGACGTCAATTTTCAGGATCGGGTGGATATGGATCTCGCCTACATCGATTCCTGGACCTTTCTGCAAGACATCCGCATTCTCATCAAAACCGTGCAGGTCGTGTTGCAGGGCAAAGGCGCCGCGTGAGAACCTGACGGATAGTCTTTTCACCGGACGGCGCATTCCAGTGGGAAACCCGCCATGAACGACGCCTCCTTACAACGCCTGTGGGATCATCTCGAGACGGAGCGCGGCGTTTCCCCGCATACGCTTCGCGCGTACGCCGGCGATATTGCGCAATTTTGCGATTTCGTGATGAACGGCGCTGCGGCGTTTCGCCGGGAGCCGGAAGAGGAACGCCCCGCGCCCACAACCGAAGCCCTGCGCCGGGCGGACCGGCAAGCGCTTCGATCGTTTCTAGCCCACGTCCAGACGTCGGGAGCCGTCGCCCGAACCGCTGCACGCAAATTGGCCGCGTTGCGCACGGCATATGCCTTTTATGTTCGACTGGGGGAACTTTCCACGAATCCCGCCGCCGAAGTGAAGGCGCCGCGTTTGGGACGCGACCTGCCGCACGTTCTCAGCATTTCGGAAGTCACGGCCTTGGTCGAGGCTCCGGACGCATCCAATCCGGCGGGCGCGCGCGATCGAGCCCTTCTCGAGACGCTATACTCGAGCGGCATCCGCGCGGCGGAACTGGCCGGACTTTGTTTGCGCGACGTGGACTTAATCGGAGGAACGATCCTGGTTCTGGGCAAGCGCAAAAAACAGCGCCTCGCGCACCTGGGATCGTATGCCGTGGACGCCATGCGGCGGTATTGGGCCGTGCGCGGACAATTGGGCAATCCGGGCCATGAGCGCGTGTTCGTGAACCAACGCGGCGGCCCGCTCACCACGCGCAGCGTGCAGCGGATCGTCGAAAAATACGTGCGCGCGACGTTGCCGGGCCGTGCGGAGGTCTCGCCACATACGTTGCGCCACACGTTCGCGACGCACATGCTCGACGCCGGCGCGGATTTGCGCGTGGTGCAGGAAATGCTAGGACATGAAAGCCTTTCCAGCACGCAACGGTACACGCACGTCAGCATCGAACGCCTGCGGGCGGCGTATCGCGCGCATCATCCCCACGCCTAGCAAAGCCATGGGATCGGGGCGCGATCGGGCCGGGTCACCGTTCGCCATCTTGCCGCACAACGCGGACAACTTCCTTGGGGCGGCGATACGTGGCAAACTGCGCCAGCGCCCCGGCGAAGGCCAGCACCGCCCACGAGGCCACGAGGGTCCAGTCTTGGCTGTCGGCGCGAGGGTGCAGGGCCGCTTCGGCCACGTCGGCGCCGAGAAAGAAAAAGCCGATGCCGCCAATGACCATGCAGGCGCCGATAGCGGCGGTGGCAAGCGTTACGATAGGCCGCTCGATCACAATGGCGACCAGCCCGCCCGCGATCCCCGATCCCACAATCGCCCACGGAACCCAGGACTCGGGATGATCCGTCAACGCGATATGCGCCACCAACGCCGCGCCAAGCAATCCCACGCAAAACACGCCTGTCTTATAGAGAAAAAGCATGGCAAACGCGCCCGCAACGCCGCCAATGGCGGCGGCGATGCCCGCGCCCGCGAGATTGCCGTGGCTCAGCCATGCCCCAAGCGCGCCCGCGACAGGGGCCGCCAAACAAAAACCCGTGAACACGATGATGAATCGCAGGGCGCGATAGCCAAGAAAACAATACAGCGTGCCGATGGCGATGAGAATGGCCACGCCCGCATTGGCGGTGGACGCGTTCCAAACGTCGAGCGAAGCTGGCTGGGGCAAAGCGCTCATGTCACGGGGGGGTTATCACGCCCAGCACGACGCGATGCCGCGCGCCCGTCGCCTGAGGCACATTGGCGGGCGTTCCGCAAAGGGTCTCGTTGCCGAGAATGGCGATATCCGCCGCGACGCGGGCCGCGTGCGGAATGCCGTAATCGTCGCTGGTGCGCACGACGACATCGCCGAATCCGCGTTTGAGGTGACGCATCAACGTTTTGTTCATGGCCCCGCCCCCGCCGACAATGATGCGGGCGATGTCGTATTGCGGCTTCAAAAAACGGCTGTAGGCGCGGATGATGTTGATGGCAATGGATTCCGTGACCGTCGCCACGATATCTTCGTTGGGATATTCGCGCCGACCCGCAATCGCGTCGCGCAGATAAATCTCCGGCGCGAATTCTTCGCGGCTTGTGCTTTTGGGGGGAACGCGCCCGAAAAAGGGATGATCGAGCAGGTAGTCGATGAACTCCCCGATGATCTCGCCTTTTGCCGCGAGCGATCCGTCCGCGTCCATCTCTTGCTCGCCAGCCGTGAGCAACCGCATGGCCCCGTCGATGGCGATGTTGCAGGGGCCAACGTCAAACGCGAGGATTTCCTTGAATTCCGGCGTCACCACGGTGTAACTCGCGATGCCGCCCAAGGTCAAACATGCCACCGTGCGGTCTTCGCGCGAAAAGAGAAGCCAATCGGCGTAAGTGCCCAGCGGCCATCCTTGACCGCCCGCCGCCATGTCGCGCATCCGAAACTGAGAAACGACCGGCACATGCGCCCGCTCGGCAATCACCGCGGGTTGACCGATCTGCAAGGCGCCGCAAGGATTCGCGTCGCGCGGCGGGATATGCGCCACCGCATGGCCATGCGAAGCGACGAAATCGACCCCCCCAATGCCTTCGTCCTTGGCGGCCTGCATCATGTCGAGCGCGGCCTCGGCCAGACGTTCGCCCAATTCAAAATCCAGCAAGGCCAATTCATGGGCGTCGAGACGCGGGGCCTGCAATCGCAGGCGAAATGCGGGCGTATAAGGAAACGTTTTGTGCCGGATGAGTTTGAACAAGAGCCCGGAGCTTGTCCCCTTGATGCGGGCGAGCACGGCATCAATGCCCTCGCAGGAAGCCCCCGACATCAAGCCGATTCCAAAGCGCACCGGCTTGTGACGCAGTTCTGTCCAGTCCATGTCAGCGGATCCTTTCCACCGTCGAACCCGAAAAATAATGGGCCACAATCTCCCGATACAACGCGCCTTCCAGGGCGCGGGCGCGCGCGCCGCACTGGCTCAGGCCCACGCCGTGGCCGCGACCGCCCCCCGTAAACACGAAGGCGATCGCCCCCCCCGGGCCCTGAACCGGCTCCGCCATAAACATTGCACTCGGAAGTCCTCCAAATGCAAGCCGTATGGCCGGGTCGCGGTCGATAACGGCCGACCCTCGCGTTCCCACCACCGTCACGGAACGCAATCGCCCGCCAGGTCCGCGATCGCCCAATACGATTTGCTTGATTCGACCCACGGGATATTTTTTGTTCACGGATTCGGAAAGTTCGAGAACCCCAATGCGGCGCGTCCAGCGAAAATCGGGCGCGTCCGTCGCCAAGGCCGGGGTCGTCGACCGCAGCCAGCGTTCGATGCCCATCTCCGTCGGGGTCTGCGCAGGAGCCTTTCCAGGCGAGAAATCGGGCCTCGCCCGCAGCGCCGGATCGGGCGGCGCGGACCAGACAACCTCGTTGTTCTCGGTCCACCCGCCAGAATTGGCATGGAACACCGCCGGGACGAGACGTCCGCTCTGGACAATGACCTCGTTTGCCGTGGCGAAAACCGCCGCATCCGTCGCCGCGTGGCGCGCCGCAATCCCCTTATACGCGCGGCAGTGTTCGTCGGCACAGTAGTCGAATCCTTCAAGACAGTGTTTCATGCCGATGTTCGCAAGGATTTCGCTGCGCGCCGCCACCGTCTGCGCCTTGAGCGCTTCGGCGGGCCATCCCGCGGGCATCTCCGACGGCACCACGCCGCGCAGGTATTCATCGACCTGCGGCGTCTCGATAACATCCATTTGCCCGGAACCGTTCACGGCAAGTTCGAGGTTTCCGCCGCACGTGCGCATCATGCCGGACACGCCCGTCACCCGCACCGGGCCCGCGCTTTCGATCGTGAGCGGCGCGAAGACCATCGGCGGCGCGCCGGCGCCTTGGAGGAGCAGCTTGCCCGTTCCCGGCGCGATGGTTTGCAGGCGAATCCAACCCCAGACGCCTTGCGGTTCGAGACGTTTCTTGAGCGATTCCGCCTCGGTCTCCGTGTCAAGCCGCGCCAAGGATATCCAGATGATCCGAGCGTCGTAGGGCTTTCCGCCGGCGCCTTCGAAACAAAGGCCCAGCGTTTCGGGCTCCGGATCGTAGCCAGCGGCGCGCCATTGCTCGACATAGGCATCCTGCGCCTCGCGATCGGAAGGCTTGAACGATTTGGTGAAAAGACGATAGGCGCGCTTGGCGGGGATCGCCTGCGTGAGACACACC
>JAKJDA010000215.1:0-256 GCA_022706165.1 Candidatus Hydrogenedentota bacterium
TAGACTTAACATAGCGAAATACCGAAATAGTCATTATGGCAACTGCACGTTTGCGAGTGTTGAACTGTACCGGCGCAGTATGTGAGAAAAAAGGCGCGCTGGCTGTCGAATCCGCCTTACGGTCGCGCTTAGTCGAATTCGGTCTTGACGACGAAGTCCGCGTGGCGACGACTGAATGCGTTGGTTATTGCAAGCAGGCGCCGGTGATGATTGTCTATCCGGACAACATCCTCTACGCCAAGGTACAGGTGCGCGA
>JAKJDA010000215.1:266-2301 GCA_022706165.1 Candidatus Hydrogenedentota bacterium
CAGCGTCTGATGGATGAATCGCTCGATGCTCAGGACATTATCAACAACATGCGCAAGACCAATTTCTTTAAAGGTCAAGAACTGCGCATCGTGATGGAAAATGCGGGTGTCATCAATCCGGAAGAAATTGATGAATATATCGGGCGCGACGGTTACGCCGCGTTGGCCAAAGTGTTGACCGAAATGACACCGCAAGATGTTATTCAAGAGATCAAGCAGTCTGGCTTGCGTGGGCGCGGCGGCGGCGGATTCCCAACAGGCGTCAAATGGGATTTTGTGGCCAACGCCGAGGGCGAACGCAAATTCGTTGTCTGCAACGCTGACGAAGGCGATCCGGGTGCGTTCATGGATCGCAACATCCTTGAAGGCGACCCACATCGCGTTCTTGAAGCCATGGCAATCGCTGGTTACGCTGTCGGAGCGAATCACGGTGTCATTTATTGTCGCGCCGAGTATCCGCTCGCGATCCGCTGCATTGAGCGCGGCATCGAACAGGCGCATGCATATGGGTTGCTTGGCAAAGATATTTTGGGCCGTGGCTTCTCATTCGATATTGAATTGCGAATTGGTGCCGGTGCCTTTGTCTGCGGCGAGGAAACGGCATTGTTGCGTTCGATCGAGGGTATGCGCGGACAACCGACCTCCAAGCCGCCATTTCCGGCCGTCAAAGGCCTGTGGGGAATGCCCACGCTGATCAACAACGTTGAAACATTCGCCAATATTTGTCCGATTATTCGGAAAGGCGCTGCGTGGTTCGCATCGATTGGTACCGAACGCAGTCGCGGCACGAAAGTCTTCGCGCTTGCGGGCCGCATTCGCAACACAGGTATTGTGGAAGTGCCAATGGGCACGACGTTGCGCCAAATTGTTTTTGATATCGGCGGCGGCATTCCCGATGGCAAACAGTTCAAAGCGGCACAGACCGGTGGTCCATCGGGCGGCTGTATCCCGCGCGAATATCTCGACATCTCCATGGAGTATGACACGCTCAAGGAGATTGGATCAATCATGGGATCGGGCGGCCTCGTCATCATGGACGAAGACACGTGCATGGTAGATGTCGCCAAATTTTTCATTGAATTCTGCGTCAGCGAGTCATGTGGTAAGTGCCCGCCATGCCGTGTTGGGACGAAGCAGTTATATGACATACTTGACCGCATTACCAAGGGCGATGGACAGCGAGACGACCTGGATCGGCTGAACGAACTCGGCACGATGATGCAGCGCATGAGTCTGTGCGGCCTCGGCCAATCGGCGCCGAACCCGGTGTTATCGACTCTGCGCTTTTTCCGTAAGGAATACGAAGAGCACATCACCGATGCGCGTTGCTATGCCGGCGTCTGCCAGGCGTTATTTGTCGCGCCGTGCGAGAATGCTTGCCCGTGCAACGTGGATGCCGCGGGGTATGTGCAACTGGCGGCTGAGGGGCGCTTCATGGACGCGCTCATGCTGCACCGCGAACGCAATCCGCTGCCCGCTATTTGCGGTCGTGTCTGTCATCACCCTTGCATGGACAAGTGTCGACGCGGACAGACTGACAAGGCGATTGATATTCGCGCTATCAAGCGCTACATTTCAATTTATGAAAAAGAACTGCCCGTCGAACGGATCAAACCGACCAAGGAGAAGGTGGCCATTGCCGGCACCGGTCCGGCGGGCCTGACGATCGCCTATTTTCTCGCCAAGAAGGGTTACGAGGTCGTCATGTTCGAAGCGTTACCATATCCGGGTGGGACACTGCGTTTTGGCATTCCGGCCTATCGCCTGCCGCGCGAGGTGATTGACCATGAAGTCAAGATGATTACCGACATGGGCGTGCGGATCGTGTATGGCGTCAAAATAGGTAAGAATTTGACCATGGAAGAGCTGCAAAAGCTCGGCTACAAATCGATCTGCCTGGCGATCGGCGCACACGTCAGTTACAAACTGGGCGTGGCTGGCGAGCATTTGGCCGGCGTGGTCGGTGGCATGGATTTTCTGCGCGACGTCAATATCGGCAATCCGATGATGGTCAAGGGCAAACGCGTCGTCGTGG
>JAKJDA010000215.1:2311-5551 GCA_022706165.1 Candidatus Hydrogenedentota bacterium
CCGCCATGGATGCTGCACGTACAGCGTTGCGTATCGGTGCCAAAGACGTGCATGTGCTGTACCGCCGCCTCAAGGAGGATATGCCGGCACTCAAAGAGGAGATTGAGGAGGCGATCAATGAAGGCATCAAATTCACATTTCTGGTTACGCCGCTGCAGGCGCTGGGAGTGGACGGCCATGTGGTCGCGCTCAAATGTGCGCGCATGCGTCTCGGCGCCTATGACGACACCGGACGGCGACGGACAACGGTGATCGAGGGCTCGGAGTTCGAGATGCCGGTGGACATGATTATTCCGGCATTGGGGCAGGAACCCGAGTCGCATTTTGCTGAGGTTGAGCAGAACATCCTCATCGATCCGAAATACCGCACCTTTCTCGTGGATGAACGTACGCGCATGACCAACGTTCCGGGCATCTTCGCTGCTGGCGACGACAGCACCGGCCCGGCGATGGCATCGGATGCAATTGGTGATGGACAACGCGTTGCCTCGGCGGTCGATCGCTACCTTGGCGGCGACGGGATTCTTTGGAAAAAACGTGAAAGACTGATTCCGATGACCACGTATGACGAGCGTGACTACGTGGAGACACGCAAAGAATTCGAGCAGTACGTCCTGCCGATCGAAGAACGCGCGCACAACTTCAACGAAGTCGAACGCGGTTACAGCCGCGACCAGGTGATGGAAGAAGCGCGCCATTGTCTGCACTGCGACCGCTGCGTGCTGCCGGCTTGAGACATTGTATAACCACAGCCTTGCAATGAGCTGACCTATGAAGACTATTCTGCTGACGATTGACGGCAAGCGCGTCTCGGCCTACGAGGGTGATACCATCCTCGATGCCGCCAAGCGTGCTGAGGTGTACATCCCAACGCTGTGCCATCATCCGCTGCTGACACATTCCGGCGCCTGCCGCATGTGTGTTGTCGAGATTGAAGGTACCGGCCGTCAAAACTTCAATTCGGCTTGTACAACACCGGCGACTGATGACATGGTTGTGTCGACGAATACGCCTGAGATTCAGAAAATGCGCCGTATGAACCTTGAATTGATCTTCTCCGAGCGCAACCATCAATGCCCGTATTGCGAGAAGAGTGGCAACTGTGAATTGCAGGCCTTAGCCTATCGCCTTGGCATGGATTCGGTACGCTTCCCGTTTCTCTGGCCGAAGCTGCGTGTCGATAGCAGTCATCCGGAGGTCATTCATGACCCGAACCGTTGTATTTTATGTGCCCGTTGTGTGCGTGCCAGCGCCGAAGTCGATCACAAGGGACTGTTCGCCGTGCGCGGCCGAGGGATCGATTCCGATATTACGGTGAATATCGAAGGGCGACTCGGGGATACTAACGTCACGGCAACGGACGCGGCGATACAGGTATGCCCAACCGGCTCGCTGTGCCGCCGCGAGCTGGCTTACAGTGTACGTTATGGCGAAAGAATGTACGACACCACACCGATCACCTTTATGCCTGCGCCGCCGCCACCGGCTGCGCCGAAACCGGCAGTAGCGCAAACAACATCCGCGCCGGAGCGGCCCGGCGCAACATCAACGGCGCCTTCACCTCAAGAAACGCCTGCGCCGACGCCGAAGCCTGCCAAACGCGCGCGATCCAAACGCGCCAAGTAACCCGTTGTTGCACCACGGACTCGCATGACCACTACATCGTCACGACCGAAAATTGCTACCTGCTGGCTCGGCGGTTGCGCCGGTTGCCATATGTCTCTGCTGGATATTGACGAACGTATTCTCGACCTCGCCAAGCTGGTGGAGTTTACCGCCAGCCCGATTACGGATATCAAGGAGCCACCGCCAGGCGTGGACATCGCTTTGATCGAGGGGGCAGTTTGCAATCAGGAAAACGTTCACGTGCTAAAGATGTTCCGTGAACGTTCGAAATTCCTGATTGCGATTGGCGATTGCGCCATTTTTGGAAATTTGCCCGCCATGCGCAATGCGTTCACGCTGCAGGAATGCCTCGATGAAGCGTTTCTAGATTCCGTCTCGACGGTTAACGGCAAGATTCCCGATGGGCCCGATCTTCCTCGACTTTTGCCGAAAGTGCTGCCTGTACCGCACGTTGTCAAAGTAGACTACTGCATCCCCGGCTGCCCGCCGGACGCTGAAGCATTTTGGTTTGTTCTGACCAACCTGTTGCAGGGTAAGGTGCCCGCGCCAACCGAGATACCCTACGAGCATTTCAAATTTGATTAATGCCAGTGCCGTGCAGTTCGGACTAGCCTGCAACCGCCTACGTTTGATCGCCGTGCGCTTGAGTTAGATTGAAGATATGGTTGCGAATGCGGCGCAGAGCGCGCCAACCATAGCTGAAGAGAAATTGCCAGTCGCGTTTGCGGAATAATAGCAGAAAGCGGAGTTGTCGCCAGATGAACCGCGGGTGCAAGGCGACATGATACATCGTACGAATCGCCTGATAGTAGCGCTCGTGGGGAATCGGTGTGCGCACGATTAGTTTGCTCATGTCGAAATCGTCGTAGTCATCTGTCAGAAGCTGTTTGTTCTGGATGCACTCGAGGTGATATGGTGTGAAATCGAGCGGTGTGCACACCGTTACCTGCAGCGTACGCGCCAAGCCGCGGAACATCATGTCGCGCACCGTCCGCACGGTCTGGTCCAGCATCTCTTGGGTCTGCCAGTAATACCCCACCATGATGGTAAGATGCGGGTGCAGTCCGTATTTCGTAAACCATTCGAGATTTTGGTAGGCCTGATGGGGTAGATAACCTTTGTTCAGGCGGCGCAATGTCTCTTCGTCGGCGGCCTCGAGGCCCACCAGAACAAAACGAAAATTGGCGCGGCCGAGAAGTTTGACGGTCTCCTCATCGAGGTATGCGAAACGCGTGTTGATACCGAAGTACACGCCTTTCTTATGCAAACCACGGTCAATCAAGCCTTGCGCGAATTCACGTGCTTGCTTGCCACGGTACCACACGCCTGAATCATCAAAAATCTCGCGGACTTTATACACCTCGATCAGCTTTTGATACTCATCGAGACTCTTCTGGACTGAGCGTATCGAAAAGGTCAAATCCGGTCCATTATAACGGCAGAACGTGCATTTGCCAAACATACAATCGCGAATCACGCTCGTGGCATAAGTTCCGGGAACTTGTAAAAAATTGCCGTTTTCATAGGCATAATTCTTCCATTGCACCAGATCGCGATCAACATCCGGCGACAAATCCAGATTTTCGACTTGCTTGAAGTTACCGGTATTGCGAT
>JAKJDA010000216.1:0-2610 GCA_022706165.1 Candidatus Hydrogenedentota bacterium
GAAAAACCCCGTGACGGTCGCGTCGGGCACCTTCGGCTATGGCCGCGAATACGACCGCTACTACGACGTGGCGACGCTTGGCGCCGTCACGACGAAAAGCATCTCGCTCAATCCGCGCCCCGGAAATCGCCCGCCGCGACTGGTCGAGACGCCCGCGGGCATCCTGAACGCGATCGGCCTGCAAAACGTGGGCATCGACGCCTACCTGCGCGACAAGACCCCGTATCTGCGCGAAAAAGGCGCGACGATCATCACCAACATCTACGGCGCGAACGCCGACGAATACGCGGAACTCGCGCGCCGTCTCGAAGCGGCCGGCGCGGCGGACGCCATCGAAGCCAATCTGTCCTGTCCGAACGTGCACGACGCAAAAACAACGCGCGGCGCCCCGCTCGTCGCCCAAGACCCGGAGCGCGTCGCGCAATACACCCGAACCATACGCTCCGCCACCAAACTGCCGCTCTTCATCAAGCTCACCCCGAACATCCTCGATATCCGCGAACCCGCCCTGGCCGCCCAAGAGGCCGGGGCCGACGGCGTGTGCCTCATCAACACGCTGCTGGGCATGGCCATCGACGCGGAAACGCGGCGCCCGCGTCTCTCGAACATCGTCGGCGGCTTGAGCGGCCCCTGCATAAAACCCGTCGCGCTCAAGATGGTATGGGACGCCGCCCGCGTGTTGCGCATTCCGATCATCGGCGCCGGCGGCATCTGCCGCGCGAGCGACGCCATCGAGTTTCTGCTCGCAGGCGCGCGCGCCGTGTCCATCGGATCGATGTCCTTCCGCCAGCCCGACGCGCCGGTGCAGGCGATCCGCGGAATCGCGGCCTATTTGAGCCGTCACGCGATCGACGACGTAAACAAGCTCGTCGGCGCGATGGA
Source organism: Candidatus Hydrogenedentota bacterium (assembly GCA_022706165.1). GTDB lineage: Bacteria > Hydrogenedentota > Hydrogenedentia > Hydrogenedentales > SLHB01 > JAKJDA01. Next base: position 883 of record JAKJDA010000216.1, read on the forward strand.
AACATGACGAAAGGTTGTTTTCACAAGCGGGAAAAGGCATAACCATTCGCCGCAGACGCGTCGGCGGACGGGATGGGTTCGCGCCCCGAATTTCGGGCGCCGCCATGCAAGCCTGTGGAGCCAAGAAAGGAACGCATCGTGTCACAAAACTATCACATCGTCGTATGCGCGGGAATTGTTCCGGACCCCCTGCAAACCCTGGAGCCGATCGCCGGCCCCGCGATCAAAAACGAATTGATGCTGCCGGCGGCGTTGGACCCCTGGGCCGGTCACGCACTATACGAGGCCGCCCACTTGGCCAAAAACGCGCCAGGCAGCAAGGTCTGGCTCGTGAGCCTCGGACCCAAGGCCAAACTCCAACAAGTCCTCATGACCGTCGCGCAAAAGGCCCCGTTCGAGTTAGTCGCGCTCGACGGCCCCGGCGGCGGATTCACCGACGCATACGAAGTCGGGGCTGCGCTGGCCGATGCCATCCGCGCGATTGCAGACCTGGACCTGACCCGTCTGCTCGTGTTCGGCGGATGGGAATCGGCCTCGCGCGGCGCGGGAGCCACGTTGCAGATCATCGGCGAACGCCTCGGCATCGCGGACCAGTTCCAGGGCGTGGACGAATTGACGGTCGCCGACAACGGCGCGCTCCGAATTCTCGAACGCGTCGAAGGCGGCAACCACCAAGTCTCCGTATGCGCGGGCCCCCCGGCCGTGTTGGGATGGGCGACCGGCAATCTTCCCGAGCCGCCCAACAACCCCCAAACCGGCATGGCCAACATGCGCACCGCCATGCCCGCGTTGCAACGCGCCAAGCCCGCCAACCTCCCCGGCGCAGGCATCAACTATGCCTCCGTATCACTGCCCAGCCAACGCCGCGAAACGCGCATCGTCAAGGACCTCCCCCCCGACGCGATCGCGCGCGAAATCGTCGAGTGGATCAAGGGATAACACGCCACCCCTCGAATGGGGTTTGGGACCAACAGTAGGAATCTGAACATGGAAACGATCCTCTTCATAGCGCACACTGAATCCGACGCCGCGTTGGCCAAGTCTGCTTGCGAGGCCATGACCGCCGCAAAAGAACTTGCCGCCGCATTAGGCGCGCCGTTGCTTGCGGGACTTATCGGCGAACGAGTGCAACCGGCCGCGAACGCCTTGGCCAACTGCGGCGCGCAACGCATGCTCGCAGTGGAAGGCGCGGACTTCGCGCAGCCCCGCTACGCCACCGACGCCGCGGCCATTGCAGCCCTGTGCACGGCGGCGAGCGCGACGCTGATCGTGGCGCCCGGCACGTCGCGCATGAACCGCGTGTTGCCCGGAGCCGCCGCGCGCCTCGGCGGGGCCGCCGACCTCCACGCGACAAAAATCGAAGGCGCATCGATCACCCGCTGGTATTACCGCCAACGCATGGAAGCCGTGCAATCGCGCCAACAACGCCCATGGCTTATCGGCGTCGACCCCGGCACCCACCCGGCGTGGACCGGAGAGGCGGGGGCGGCAACCATCGAACGCGTCGCCGCCAACCTGTCCGATGCGCAACGCCGCACCGTTGTCCAGGGCGTGCAATCGCCTTCCAGCGGCGCGCAGACGATTCGTCCCGAGGCGAAACTGCTTTTCGTGGCGGGCGCGGGTTGGACCAAAAAACAGGCCGACGGGCAAACGCACATCGACGATGCCCAGTCGATCATTCTCGGGTTCCTGAACGCAACCCAAGCCTCGCTCGGCGGCAGCAAATCC
>JAKJDA010000216.1:2620-5532 GCA_022706165.1 Candidatus Hydrogenedentota bacterium
CTCAGCGGCGAAGGCCAAGCCGTCCTGCCCTTCATGACCCACCTCAACCAAGTCGGCCAGACCGGCTCCACGCCGCGCCACCCCAAAGGCCTGTCCACCTGCTGCCACGGCGAAGAGCCGCACGTCGTCGGCTGGCGCTTCATCAACGAACGCCGCGCCATCAGCCTCGACCCCAACTGCGGCTGGGCCCACGGCAAAGCCGACGTGCTCTACGTCGCCGACGCCTTCGAAGTCATGCGCGCCGTGAATGCGCTGTTGCAATAAAACGAAAGCGCCCGTCTGCCATCCGACAGACGGGCGCTGAAAACCTTGCCGCTCGCGACCTATTCGAGCACGGCTCCCGTGTTCGCGCTGGTCACCATGCGCTGATAACGCTTGAGCCAACCGCTCAGTTTGCGATCCGGCGCCGCGGGCATTTCCTTGCGGCGCGCGTCAATCTCGGCGTCGGACAGCTTCAGATTGAGCGTGCGCGCGGGGATATCGATCTCGATCCGGTCGCCGTCGCGCACCAACGCAATGAGACCGCCGTCCGCCGCTTCCGGGCTAACGTGCCCGATGCAGGCGCCGCGCGTGCCGCCCGAGAAACGCCCGTCCGTGATGAGGCTGACGGACTTGCCAAGACCCATCCCCATCACCGCCGAGGTCGGCGCCAACATCTCCCGCATGCCGGGGCCGCCCTTCGGACCCTCGTAACGAATAACGACGACATCGCCATCCTTCACCTTGCCCGCGAGAATGCCCTTCATGCTCTCCTCTTCGCTCTCGAACACGACCGCCGGGCCGGTGTGCCTCAAGATGGCCTTGTCCACCCCCGCCTCCTTCACGACCGCGCCGTCAGGGGCGAGATTGCCGAACAAGATCGCGAGACCGCCGGTCTGACTGTAGGCGTTGTCGAGCGCGCGAATGACTTCCAGGTTCGTGCTCGTCGCGCCCTGAATATTCTCGCCAAGGGTCTTCAGCGTGACCGTCGGCGCATCGAGATGCAACGCGCCGGGCTTTTTCGCGAGTTCGGCGAGAATCGCGCTGATGCCGCCCGCGGCGTGAACATCTTCCATGTGCCAATGAATCGACGGCGCGACTTTGCAAATATTCGGCACCCGCGCGGACACCTCATTGATGCGCGCAAGCGGATAATCCACGCCCGCTTCATGAGCGATGGCCAACGTGTGCAGCACGGTGTTGGTCGAGCCGCCCATCGCCATGTCGAGCGCAAGCGCATTGTCGATCGACTTCGGCGTGACGATGTCGCGCGGCTTCAGATCGGCTTCGACAAGCTTCAAAACCTGTCGCGCGGCCTGCTTCACCAATTCGCGACGGTCCCCGGTGGTGGCGAGAACGGTGCCGTTGCCCGGCAACGCAATGCCCAGCGCTTCGCACAAGCAATTCATCGAGTTCGCCGTGAACATGCCCGAACACGACCCGCACGACGGACACGCATTGCGCTCAAGATCGTCCAACTGCTCATCCGTCAACTCGCCCTTCTGATACGCGCCCACGCCCTCGAACACGCTGATCAAATCAACCGTCTTCCCATCCTTCGTCTTGCCCGCAAGCATCGGGCCGCCAGAGACGAAAATCGTCGGAATGTTGCAGCGCATCGCGCCCATGATCATGCCCGGCACAATCTTGTCGCAATTCGGAATGCAAATCATCCCGTCGAACGAGTGAGCCTTGATGACCGTCTCCACCGAGTCGGCAATCAACTCGCGCGAAGGCAAGCTATAGCTCATGCCCGCATGCCCCATCGCGATCCCGTCGTCCACGCCGATCGTGTTGAACTCGAACGGAACGCCGCCCGCCTCGCGCACGGCCTCCTTGGCGAGACGCCCCAACTCATTCAAATGCACGTGGCCGGGGATGATCTCGATGAAACTGTTGCAAATCGCGATAAACGGCTTCCTGAAATCCTCCGCCGACTGAATCTGGCCGGTCGCCCACAACAACGAGCGGTGCGGCGCACGTTCGAAACCTTTTTTGACGATATCGCTCCTCATGACTTCTCTTCCCTTCTCCAATGCTTGCATTCCGACGAAAACGTTGCGCCCCAAAGTATACTCCCCCCCCTCCAACGCCGCAACGAAAACCCCTTGACGAATTCACATATTTAGACATATACTCCGTGTTGGATTCGTGTCATGATCTCCACAGCGAAGAGGGCGGGGCTTGAGCAAGAAAAGGGCGCAAGTCCGCGCGGGAACAACCCGAGAGGGCATCATCATGCAACATGCGCCCAGTCGTGTTACGGCAGCCGTTAGCGCGTTTCTCCTCATTGCGTCTCTGGCATGGGCCGACAACCCGCCCGTATTCGGCGGCGTCTGGCTCAAAGGCGACCTCCATGCGCACTCCAACCAAAGCGACGGCATCAACAGCGTCTCCGACCACATCAAAAAAGCCCAAACGCTAGGCTTTGACTACTACGTCATCACCGATCACGACAACTCGCCCCTGACCATGGGCTATCCCGCACAATGGCACAACGCCAACTACCGATCGACGTCGATGATCCTGCTTTACGGAATGGAATGGACCACCGCGAAAGGCCATGCGAACATTCTAAAAGACGCCATGTTCAACTATGGCCCCCTGTGGACCGCCAACCGCGCAAACAACGCCGACGCCGCCCAAACCGCCGCCGCCGAACAAGGCGCCCTGTTCTCCATCAACCACCCAGAGAGCCACCTCTGGAAATACCCGCTCGCCTACCTCCCCGACGCGGTCGAAATCTGGAACCTTCCCTTTTGCACAGCAGACCTCGTCGCCTTTCAAGGCCGCGCCTTCTACGACGACCTGCTCCGCGCCGGAAATCGCGTGCCGCTCGTCGGAGGCAGCGACACCCACACGTTGACCGGCGCATACTCCTGGCTCTGGGGATCCGAACACAAATATAGCGGCCTCGGAAAGCCCACCACATG
>JAKJDA010000217.1 GCA_022706165.1 Candidatus Hydrogenedentota bacterium
GCTGATGATGTCGACCTGGTCGTAGCGGAAGAGCGAGTCCTTCTCCATCTGATCGATGCCCGCGCCGGTGATGGTGTCGTGCGGGTGGTTCTGCAACAGCATCTTCCACGCGCGGTCAATGGCGCTCTTGATGTATTCGCCGCCGAGCATCGAACCGATTGCGCTCCACGGCTCGGCCCAACGTTGCAGGTTCAGTTCCGCGCGGTGGTTGGCGCGCTTCAGCCGTGTGCGCGCGCTGATGACGTCGCCGAAGAGGTGCGTCCACTTGCCCGTCGAACCGGGGTCGCGGCTTTCGCCTTTGAGCAAGGTTGGGTTCTTGACCTCCTTGCGCATCGCCTCCATGTACTCGCCGAGGGTCGAGAACTTGATGTCGTGCTCGGGCAAGAGCTTCTGGCACAGCGCCATGATCTCCGATTCCTTGGGATCGGGATTGGAGGTGTCGAAGCCTTGCATTGAGCAAATCTGACTCGTGGAGAAATGCTCGGATTCATCTTTAACCAGCTTTAACAACTGTTCGCGGATCGGCGCGTCGTTCCACTGCTTCTTTGAATCGTCGAGCACGTAGTAATGCGCGCGCGGGTTGCGGTCCGTGGCCAAACGGAACGGCGCCGCGCCGCGGTCCCAGTCGTAGCGCGCGAAGACGTCGTCCGAACCGTAGCGCAACACGCGATAGATGTAGACATAGTAGCTGAACCGACTCATGCAACCGAACCGCATGCCGAGCAGGCGCGAGCCGTCGGCGCCTTCCCATTCATACTCACAGTTCGGCGTGTTGATGCCGCGATAGAAGATGATTGTGTCGATGTCGAAGCCTTTATAGATCTGCGGCATCTGCGAGGTCTGGCCGTAGCCGAAAGGCGTGTAGCCGACCTTTGCGACCTTGCCGTAGGCCTCGCTCACGCGATGGCCGACAAGCAGGTTGCGGGTGATGGACTCCGCGTTGACGAGGTATTCCTCCGGCAGGCTGTACCACGGTCCGATGATGAGGCGGCCTGCTTTGACATGTTTTTCGACCGTCACGCGCTTTTCCGGGCGCAGCTCGAGATAATCTTCGACACACAGGACCTGCGAGTCCATCGTAAACGACGTGAATTTCGGGTCCGTGTCGAGCAGGTTCAGGAGTTCATCCATGAACTTCAGCAGCAGCAGCCGCGTTTCCTCGAACGGATAGCCCCATTCGCGGTCCCAGTGAGAATTCGACACAACATGAATGGTCTTGCGCTTCGACGCCATAATAGGCACTCCCCGTTACGACTCACCTTGCTCCGGGAAAGAAGTTCCCGCGAGAAACATCTTCACGGCATCCGCGTTCGTGCGTGATCCTATTCACGAACATGCCGCCGGACTCGATGCGCATCCTACAGCACGCTGCAGCCACGCATCTTCCAGAAAGGCGGATTCTACCACCCGAAGGAAAAGATGTAAAAATGCGGGCGCCGACGGCCGAGAACGAAGCTCCTGACAACGCGTTCTTCTACGATGCGGCGCTTGCGGTCTCTTCCTTATCGATAAAAAAGGGCTGGGTCCAGGCCATGGACTCGCCGCGCCCAAAACATTCAAAACGAACGTACGTCATGTCGACGGCAAACTCATCCGGAACTCGGAAAGTCGCCGCCGGGCCCTCGAAAGTCTGCGCGCGCCACCCCCAATTCGTGATCGCCGCAATGCTATCCGCGTTTCGCGTCTCGACAGCGATATGGCGGCCATGAACGCCTATCGACGTTATCGTCACGCCGGTGCTCGCATAACAACGCCCCTCCCGCAACGCAGCCACAATGCTCTCCGGATCGCGATCCATCGATTGGGCCACGTTCCACGCCACGCCAAAATCCGATCGCTCGTGACAATCGTCGTTCGCGTATCCCCAACAATGCCGTCCGCCGCTGAGCATGCGGTCCCACCGGTCCGTCGTCAGAGGATTGCCATCGGCCCGCCGCACAACGCCGTTGTAAATCTCGATTCCATCATACCGCTGGAGAGATTCCAATCGCTCGATGGGACAATGATTGAAATGCCGCTCCCACGCAGGATGATTGAGGATCGCGACCCCGTTTTCGGCCCGTATCGCATCGATGACTTTTTGTCGATCGCGATCGGGAGGAATGCACGTCTTCGCGCCGACATGCAGCAGATGAGGCCCGTATTCGGTGATCTCGTTTCCGGGAATCAACGTCATGCCGCGCGAATCAAGACCTTTGACGTCGGTCAGCATGTCGTGATCGCTCAACACCAGGAAATCGTAGCCGCGCGCCGCATAGGCGTCGACGGTTTCCTGGGGCGAAAGGCAGCCGTCGCTCAACAAAGTATGGGCATGAAGATTGCCCCGCAGCCAAGAGGAGACATCGTTTCGGTAAGACGTGCGAACCGTAATGTTCATCGGAGTCCTTTCCGCGGGATCGCCCGTTTGGACGTCCCAAAAACCAGACAATATGCATCCGAATCTGAATATTCGCTCGGAAAAAGGCGCGGCATGCGCGCAGACAATCCACGAGCATAGCCAACCCGCTCTCTGCGAGCAAATCCGAATCCGCGAAAAAATGGCGGCAGGGTCCTGTCGAAAAGCTCGGCGCGAGAACGCCCCAGGGGAGGCAGGATGATGCGCCGGGTTCTTTTTCCAAACGCCCTAGAACCGAAGATCCCGAAGCCGGTCGAGGTAATAGCGGTACTGATCGAGCGGCGTGTCGGGCGTGATCAAGTGATCGGGCAGCGGAATGTAGCCGCCGTCCGCCATGAGCGGCTTGCGCCGCCGATAATCCGCAAGTCCTTTCCAAATTGACGCCGGAATGCCATGGGATCGGCGTTCCATGCGCCAATTTCGAGGGGGAACATGACATTGACGCCGCAATCAAGCCAGATGGGAAGCAGAAGATCTATGCAACCGTCACAATCCACGAGATAAAGGTCGCAGCCATACGAACGCAATTTCTCCGCTATCTTCCGGTATCCCGGAGCCATCGCCTGGCGGAAAAGATCGGGGCTGACAAGAGGCCCGGAACGGAAACAGATATCCTCCCATCCCCAGCCGATATCCACTTTCACCTTGGGCAGAATCTGGTCCAGATTCCAGCACACGAGATCGGCAATCGCGCCCGCCATCTCGGCAATGAAATCCGGATCCGTGACCGAGGTCATGCAAAAATTCTCCACGCCCATCCAATCGCGAAGCCATCCTGCAAGGCTGCCGACGTCGATGGCCAACGGAAGCTCCGTCGCGACAAGCCGGGCAATCACTTCGTCGAGATCAGGCGGAATGCGATCCGGCGAAGGCTGCAGCCTGCGATGGTATTCGGGCCATGTCGCCCGATCCTTCAACGTGAAATCGACGTAATGCGGCAACGCAGACCTTCCCTTGAAATGCTGCGCGACAACGCCGTCGGCCTGACGAAAAATGCGGAAGGCATCGGTTTCTTCGAGGACTTCCTCGTCAAAACGCGGCAAGAGAAAATTGTAACAGGGAATGCCGGGGGGCAACGACTCCACCCCGAAAAAAGCCGCCTGATCGGCGTTTCGCGGCATGCCTTCCCGCTCCCATCGCGCCTCGGTCTCCGGCCATCCTTTCCAGTGCCACACCGGCATCCGATCAAACGATCCGTAATGCATCACGGAATGAAAAAGCTCTCTGGAATTCATGCGCGTTCCTCTGTACGTTGCTCGCCCGGACACATGCCGGCCCCCCTGCTCCGGGGCTCGGCGCTTTCACATCGATCTGCCGATAAGACTCAAAAACTCCATGCGGGTGGCGTCGTCATTATGAAAACTGCCCAGCACGGACGATGTGGTCATGACGGAATTCTGCTTTTCGACGCCGCGCATCATCATGCAGAGGTGGCGGCATTCCATGACCACGCCGACGCCTTCGGCCTGCGTGATCCCCATGATTTCCTTGGCGATCTGCGCCGTCAGCCGTTCTTGAATTTGAAGGCGCCGCGCATAGCCGTCAACGATGCGCGCGAGCTTGCTCAGCCCCAGCACCTTTTTCTGCGCGATGTAGCCGACATGGCACCGCCCGAAAAAGGGGAGCATGTGGTGCTCGCACATGCTGTACACCTCAACATCGCGCAGGATGATCATGTTGTTCGCGTGCGACTCAAACACGGCGTCGTTGATGACATCCCGCATGTTCGTCGTGTAGCCGCTCATAAGAAATTCATAGGCCGCGGCGACGCGGTCGGGAGTCTTGGCGAGCCCCTCCCGCTCCGGGTCTTCGCCCAATTCCACGAGCAGTGCGCGAATCAATCCTGCAATGCGTTCCTTGTTCATTTCGCAAACATCTCCTGCGCCGTTCGGGTGAACAGCTCGTCAATTTCCAGCGGCGCGTCCGAAAAACGTCGAACCACGTCCGCGATCCGCGCGCCAGTGTCCGCCAATACCAACTCCGGCGCCAAATCATACAGCGCCCTTGCCAAAAAAGCCCGCGCATACACATCCGGATCGACCTGCTCGCCATACGCCGCAATGTCCAAATCCATCGTGCGCGGCGCATAGGCATCCGCCGTGCGCAAACGCCCCGTCGCATCCTCGATGCGCCGCAACACGTCGCGCTTGAGCCGTTCGGCCGGCAATTCCGTGTCGAGTGCGCATGCTCCGTTGAGAAACGCCGGATCATCGGGCCTGCCGATCGCGGCGGTTCGATAAAACCGCGAAACCGCCCGCACCGATGTTTGTTCCGCCAGCAGCCGCAATGCCCGGAGGATGTTCGCCTCGGGCTCTATGTTGGACCCGATAGCAACAAACGCGCGCATGGATTCTACTCCCGGGCGGCGTTTGGCTGCTCGCGCGTTATGCCGATCGCCACGCTTCGGGCAAAACGGAGCGCGCCCGGTTTGTCCACCGACACCTCGCAGCGGCGCACGCGCGCATCTTCGAGGCAGATGTCCGCGGCGCGTTGGGCCAATCGCTCCACCAGCAAATACGACGATTCCTGCGCCATCGCGAGGACGCGTTTCTTGATCGCTTTGTAATCCACGGTGTCGTCGAGCCGATCCGATTGGCATGCCCGGCGAAGATCGACGTGCATCGTGATGTTGAACACCACGTCCTGCGCGTTATTTCGCTCCTCGGGATTCACGCCGACGACGCAGCGCACCAGCAGATCGCGGATGTGAATACGGTCCAGCGCTTCCTCACTCATACATGCGTCCTCGCAGATGTCTGCCCCCGTCCACATACAGCACCTGACCCGTGATAAAACGGCTCTCCAGCAAAAACACCGCCGCCTGCGCCACATCTTCCGGATCGCCATGAGCGTTCAACGGATTCGTATGGGCGAGATCGGCCAAATACGCCGCATCCTTCCCCTGAGGCGGCAGGATAAGCCCCGGCGCGACCGCATTCACGCGGATTCGCGGCGCATAGGCAACGGCCATCATGCTGGTCAGCGAGGCGAGCATGCGCTTGCTGAGATGATAGGCCGCATGCTCCCCGTCATGGTCCGTCATGCGCGCGTCCAACAGGTTGACGATCGCCCCGGCGCGGCCCTGCGCCGCAAACGACCGCGCGATCAACGCAGGAGCCAGCGCGTTGATCCC
>JAKJDA010000218.1 GCA_022706165.1 Candidatus Hydrogenedentota bacterium
GACCGGCGGAGCCCTATTCTCGCTCGAATTTCCCATCCCGCACGACTGAGCGTTTCGGACGCCGCTCGCCGCCTCCGCGCAGCCAGAGCCCCGTCGAGCCTCCTCCTTTCTCGCTTCCCTTGCGGCGCTTTCCGGGCCGAAACGAAACATGCGCGCCGCGGGCGCGGTATGATACGGTGTTCCACGAAACCCATAACTCGCAGAGGAGGCGTCTCATGCGCGGTTACGTCATTTTCCCGATGGTCATCTTCCTGGGGGCGGCGCCCGCATGGGCCATCACGCTCGCCCAGAACGGAAAAAGCGAGTACGTCATCGTGAAGCCGGAGAAGTGCGCGGCGGACTTGCAGGCGCATTTGGCCCAAATCACCGGCGCGACGTTGCCGATTCAGACGGATGCCGCCCCGCTGCCGCGCAAGGCGATCGTGCTGGGCAACGCCCGCTACCTCGACGAACTCGGCGTCAAGCCTGACTGGAAGGCCTTGGGCGACGAGGGCTATCTCATCGCGACGCGCGGCGATTGCCTGGTGATTGTCGGCGGGCCGGTGCGCGGCACAGCCTACGGCGTGTACGCGTTCCTCGACGAGCGCCTGGGATGCCGCTGGTTCACGCCGACCGTCTCGCGCATTCCCAAGCGATCGACATTGCGCATCGGGCATATCGACGAAACATACGTTCCGCCCCTCTTGTATCGCGAACCGTTCTGGGTCGAGGCCCGCGATCAGGATTGGAACCTGCGCAACCGGATGAATACCTCCTGGATTGTGCGACTCGACGAGGCTCACGGCGGCTGCTTCCTGTATTGGGGCGTGCACACATTCGCTCAATTCGTGCCGCCGCAGACGTATTTCGCCACGCATCCCGAATACTACTCGCTCATCGACGGCGCGCGCCGTCACGAAACGGCCCAACTCTGCCTGACCCATCCCGATGTGCTGGCGCTGATTACCGAACGCGTCCGGGAAGTGTTCCGATCCGATCCCAATGCAAGGGTCGTAGACGTTTCGCAAAACGATTGCTTCCATCCGTGTCAGTGCGCCGCATGCCAAGCCATCGCCAAGGCCGAAGAAAGCGAGGAGTGGCCGACGCGGTCTGCGAGGAATTTCCGGACCGTTTCGTGGGCACGCTGGCCTATCAGTACACGCGCAAGGCCCCGAAGACGCTTGTCCCGCGCGACAACGTCGCCCCGCGTTTGTGCAGCATCGAGTGCTGTTTCTCGCACCCCCTCGACGGCTGCCCCAGCGATCGCAACAAGACCTTCGTGGGCGACATGAAGGCCTGGCAGCAAAAAACGCAAAACCTGTTCATCTGGGATTACGTGACCAATTTCAGCCATTACATTCAGCCGTTCCCGAATTTGCATTCGCTTCAGCCGAACATCCGGTTTTTCATCGCGCACGGCACGCTAGGTCTTTTCGAGCAGGGCAACTACCAAGGAAACGGATGCGGCGAAATGGCCGAACTCCGCGCGTACCTGCTGGCGCGCATGCTGTGGAAGCCGAATCGCGACGTCGACCAGGAAATCGCCGAATTCACCGACGCGTATTACGGTCCCGCCGCGAAACCCATCCGAAAATACATCGCGTTCCTGCACGACCGCGCCGCCACGTCAACGGAACACATCGGCCTCGGCTATCCGCCGACCGGGGCCTTTTTCGCGGATGATTTCGTGCCGCGCGCGAACAAGATATTGGCGAAGGCCGAAAGAGCGGCGAAAGACGATCCCGAAAGGTTGCTGCGCGTGAAAAAGTTCCGCATGCCGGTCTATTACGTCGCCATGATGCGGTTGCCCGAGACGGGGCCTGTGCCTGAAGACCAACTCGTCCAACAGAAGGCTTCCGCCAAGGAATTTTTCGCGATTGCCGATGCGCTGCAGATTCAGTTCGCCAACGAAGGCCAATCCATGAGCAGTTTCAAGGACGCCTACTGGGCGCGGGTGGCAAGTCTGACGGACGCCGCCAAGTAACGCCGGATCGCGTCAGCCACGATTCCGCACTAACGGCGATCCCTCTTGACCCTCATTGCATTGCGGCCAGGCCGGGCGCTGTTTCGCGGTCACTCGCTGTCGTCAATGCGGAATTTGGAATCGAGACCGTATTTTTGAAGACGGTACCGCAATGATCGCGGGGTGAGGCCGAGAAGCTCGGCGGCGCGTTTTTGCGAGTGCCGGGCGTTGCGCAAAGCCTGTTGGATAAGGTCCATTTCGAGGTCGGCGACCAAGGCCTCGAGATCGAGGCCGCCGGGCGGCAGCGCATGGGCGGTTTTGCCGGACGGCGACACGAACTGCGTTACGCGGTCGGGCAAATCGGCGATCTCGATGTGATCATGGGCGCAGAGCGCGACGGCGCGCTCCAGCACGTTCATGAGTTCACGCACGTTGCCGGGCCAATGGAACGCGGCCAAGGCCGCCTCGGCTTCCGGCGCGATCACGATCTTCTGGCGTCCCATGCGCTGGGCGTGCATGCTCGCGAAGTGACGCGCCAGCATGGGAATGTCGTCGGCGCGATCGCGAAGCGGCGGCACGTTGATGGGAATGACGTTGAGACGGTAGTACAGATCCTCGCGAAACGCCCCCGCCCGGATGCGCTCTTCAAGGTCCCGGTTGGTGGCGCTGATGATGCGCACGTTCACCTGGATGCCGCTCGTGCCGCCGACGGGCATCACGACGTGGTTGTCGAGCACGCGCAGCAGCTTCACCTGAAGCGACAAGGGCATCTCGCCAATTTCGTCGAGAAACAGGGTGCCGCCGTCGGCAACAACGAATAGGCCTTCCTTGTCTTCCACGGCCCCGGTGAACGAACCGCGCTTGTGGCCGAACAGTTCGCTTTCGAGCAGGGCCTCGGGGAAAGCGCCGCAATTGATCGCCACGAAAGGCTTGTTGGCGCGATCACTGAGCTGGTGGATGCCGCGCGCGACGAGTTCCTTGCCAACGCCGCTTTCTCCGTGAATGGCGACGGTGCTGGGCAGCGCGGCGACGCGCCGGATCATCGTGCGCACGGCCTCGATCGCCGGACTCGACCCAATGATGTTTTCGATGCGCCCGCGGTCGGCTTGGGCCCTTTTCAACGCGACGTTTTCGCGAACGAGATTGCGCTGCTCGATTGCGCGGCGCATGACAAGCCGCACTTCATCGTTCTTGAACGGCTTCATAATATAATCGGAGGCGCCGCGCTTCATCGCCTCGATCGCCGTTTCGACGGACCCGTACGCGGTCATCATGATCGCCGGCGTATCGGGCGCGTGCTCGCTCAACCACGAAAGCAGCCGCATGCCGGCGTCGCGATCCGGCCCTATGCGCAGATCGGTGAGGACCGCGTCGAAATTTTGGTCCCCGAGGCACGCCACCGCGGCGTCTACATCGGGCCGGGTTTGCACCTCGTATCCGTCGCCACCGAGGATGATCTCGAGAAGCTCGCGCATGCTCGTTTCGTCGTCCACCACAAGCACGCGGTGTCGCAGGGTCATTCCAGCCCGTCCTTTCTTGCAGCCGGCAAGCGCACGCTCATGCTTGTGCCGCGTCCTTCGCGCGGTCTGACATGAATGGCGCCGTCATGGGCGGTGATGATGCGCATGCAGACGGCCAGCCCCATCCCCGTGCCGGTCGCCTTGGTAGTATAGAAGGGCTCGAAAATCCGCGCAACCTTGTCGGGATCGATTCCGGGGCCTTCGTCGTCGAAACGCGTCTCGACAAATCCCGGGCCAGGCGCCACCACGATCGTCAACGCGCCCTTTTCGCCCATCGCTTCAACGGCGTTTTTCGCGATGTTCACAAACACCTGCTTGATCTGCGAGCGATCGCCCAGGGCAAAGCAGGCAAGACCAGTTGACATGCCATATCCGAGCAGTCGGGACGTTGGAGGCGCAAGCTGTCGCGCACCTCCTCGGCCAGTCCGCGCACGTCGAAGGCCTCGCGGCGCATGCTTGGCTTTCGGGCGAAATCAAAAAAGTCCGTCACGATCCGGTTGAGGTGATCCGATTCGCGCAACGCAATGGCGGCGAGCTTTTCCGCGAATGGCCGAGCGTCGATGTTGGCGTTGAGTTCCTCGACCGATGATCGGATCGCCGCGACGGGGTTTCGGATTTCGTGCGCAAGACCGGCCGCGAGTTCGCCCACGACGGCCAGACGGTCCTGGCGCTTGAGTTCGTCGCGCATCTGGGCGATTTCGGTGAGGTCGCTGAACGAAGCGATGATGCCGGTCAATCGGCGCGCCGAATCGTAGATGCGGCTTGTGGTGAGCCCCATCCATTTGGGTCCGTCGTCCGTCATCGCCTGAAATTCATAACTCGTGAAATCGCGTTCGGCGCGCAGCGCGGTGAGGATGGGGCACTCGCCGTCCGCCTCGACCCGCAACACGTCCTGGACGGGACGGCCCAAAGCGGCTCCTGTTTCCATGCCGAGGATGCGATCGGCGGCCTTGTTTTGGGCGGTGACAATGCCCGTTGGCCCGGTGATGAGAAAGCCGTTGTTCATGTTGTCGAGAATCTCGCGCTGAAACTGGCGCATGCGGTCGACCTGCTGGTTCCAGTGGCCGCTGATGAACGCCGAGAGATAGAACGCCAACGCTTGCACCAGAAAGCTGTACCACATCGCGGCTCCCGCGACGCTTACCAGAGGCGTGGGGGTCAAGGCGCATTCGACGAAGACCAGGGCGGTCGCCAGCGTGGCGACGACAAAGCCCTCCCGCACGCCCAGCAACCGGCCCGCTTCGAGGATCACCACCACAAACAAAAACGCGAAGAAACTCTCCGGGCCGCCGCTAAAATTCACCGTGGCGGAAACCACGCTGAAATCGGCCAGCACCAGCGTCCACGTCAGCGCCCGAATGCCGCCGTCGCCGCGCCGCGCCATGAACAGATACCACGCCGTCGCCAGCATGCCAAAGCCATAAAAGGCCAACAGCCATCCCGCTCCCGTCTGTCCGGGCGGAACGACCAGGTAGGCTCCGGCGGCGATGACGGCAAGCATGCAAATGCGGACGATGCCAACGATCCAAAGCCAACGGGAGGCGCCTTCGCCGTGGAATCCGGCGCGTTGCGCGCCGAGAGGAATCACGAGCTCTTTTCCATGAGGCGGCGCAGCCCGTCGGGATCGCTGGTGTGCTTGAACGCCTCGGTCGTGGTGATGATGTTGCGGCGCACGAGCCGGTGAAGCGATTGGTTCATGGTCATCATGCCTTCGCCGGCCCCGATCTCGATCATCGAAGGAATTTGCTGGAGCTTTTCGTCGCGAATGAGCGAGCGAATAGCCGTGTTGGGCAGCATGACTTCAAGCGCCACCACGCGCCCCATGTTGTCGGGACGAGGGACGAGCTGCTGCACGACGACTCCCTCCAGAACGAACGAGAGCTGCGTGCGGATCTGCGCTTGCTGACTTGGCGGAAAGACGTCCACGATGCGGTTGATGGTCTGCAACGCGTCGTTGGTATGCAACGTGGCAAAGGCCAAATGGCCGGTCTCGGCAACGGT
>JAKJDA010000219.1 GCA_022706165.1 Candidatus Hydrogenedentota bacterium
GCGTTCCTCGATTCGCTCATAGCCCCGGTCAATATGATACACGCGCGCCACCGCCGTTTCCCCTTTTTCGGCGACCAGCCCCGCAAGCACCAGCGCCGCGCTTGCCCGCAAATCCGACGCCATCACCGGCGCGCCGCTAAGATGGTCGACGCCTCGCACAACCGCCGAATTGCCGTCGACCTCGATGTCTGCGCCCATGCGCTTGAGTTCAGCCACCTGCATGAAACGGTTCTCGAAGACCGTCTCCTTGATCACGCTCGCGCCTTCGGCAATACACAGCGCCGCCATCATCTGCGCCTGCAAGTCCGTAGGGAAGCCAGGATAGGGCTGCGTCGCAACGTTAACGCCTCTCAGTCCGTTTGGAGCCGCAACACGAATGCGCGCGCCGTTGGTCTCGACGTCAGCGCCCGCCTCACGCAGTTTCGCGAGGAAACTGTCGAGATGATCGGCGTTGCCGTTGACGACCGTAACATCGCCGCGGGTGGCAACGCCCGCCAACAAGAACGTGCCCGCTTCAATGCGATCGGGAATGACGGCATGATCGCATCCCTGCAAGCCCTCCACGCCAACGATGGTGATAAGGTCCGTGCCCGCGCCGGAAATCCGCGCGCCCATCGCGTTGAGAAAGCGCGCCAGATCAACGATCTCGGGTTCGCGCGCAACATTGCTCAGGCGAGTGACGCCGTCGGCGCGGGAGGCTGCCATCATCAAATTCTCGGTGGCGCCCACGCTGGGAAAATCGAGCGCGATGTTCGCACCCTTCGGCTTCCCCTTGGCCGTCACATATCCCTCGTCTATGCATATCTCGATGCCAAGGGCCTCGATGCCCTTCAGATGAATATCGACCGGGCGCGTGCCGATCGCGCAACCGCCGGGCAACGACACGCGGGCTTCGCCGTAGCGACCAAGCAACGGCCCAAGCACAAAAAACGACGCCCGCATCTTCCGCACAAGATCGTACGCGGCGAATTGCGACGTGACCGTGGTCGGGTCAAGCGTCATGTAGCGCCCCGTGAACTCGATCGTCATTCCCATGCTCGCGAGGAGTTTGTCCATCGTGAACACGTCGTGCAGACACGGCACGTTGTGCAACGTGCACGGCGATTCCGCCAACAATGCCGCCGCCATCAACGGCAACGCCGAATTCTTCGCCCCATGCACATGCACCCCGCCGCGCAGCGGACGCCCGCCCTTAATCAGAATCTTATCCAAATTACCCTCGCCTATTACGTCATCCGCGAAAATGAATTCGCCCTGAAAACAAGCCCTCGCTCAACGGTTCCGTTTGCGCTGGCCCATTTGCACGCCGACTATCGCCGTATCCACGAAAAAGTTAAACCAGCTCAAATATATCTTGCCGTTCGCCGTGTTGCTTTGAGCCGCCTTGGGAAGAGCCGAAATGTTCGCAAGATGCTTCATGTCATATCTCCTTGCCTTTCGGAAAAAGGCGCGACAGACATCGCCATCGCGCGCCAATGCCACCTAGTCGCCGCCCTCCGTAGGTCTCCCGTTGATTCCGAACGGCTCGGGAAACGGCTTCGTCGCCGGGGGCTCGTTCTCGGAAAGGACCGCCTTCCCGCCGCTTTGATCGAGAATGCTCACGCCGTTTGCCCCGTTGTTGCCGCGCACGATCGCGTGAGCAATCCCAGGACCGATCTGAATACAGGGATGATGCGTGTCAAAACTGCAATTCACCACCTGAAGCCTTCCGCGTTTGGCAATGACGAGCGGGGCATCGTCGACGCCACGCTTCCAATTCGTAAAATAACAATCGCTAAAGGAAGCATATCCTGCCCCTTCCAGAACTACAATGTGGTTTGACAATCCCCAGAACGCGCAATTCACGAACCGAACGCTGCCTTGATCGCTCGTCTCCATCACACGGACCTGGCACGGCTCCGGGCCTGCCAAAGAAACGAACTCGCCGCCGGTGATAAGAAGACCCATACGCTGCATCCGGTCGATCTGGATAGCCGTTTGACTGCCGTCCGCGCCGCATCCCGTGAGATGTCCGTTGCACTCGCCGTTTGGGGTGTGAATAAAGCGGTAGCAAATCTTGGAAGAATACAGGAAATTGTTGGTGATATACTCCCAATCCGTGCGCCCGAATACGAAGCCTTCGAGATTTTCCGCCATAAAATCACACGCCCTGCTCCAATTGCCGCCCACCGATTCATGCGACCACCAATGGGGATGCAATTGACAATTTTCGACGCGGCCGATTTCCCAGCAGTTATCCACCCATATGCCGCAACGCAAAACACACCCGTGGATGCTGCGAATGCGGTGGCGACAGTTGTGCTCGGGCCCCACGCGAATGCCTTTGTACGCGTTGATGAACGTCACGCACTCGACGGTGTTATCCGATTCATGCAAGTGAAACGCCCAAGGATACGGAACGATCTCGTCCGCCCGCTGCTCCGGATAAAAAATCGTCAGCCCGCGCACCGCCGACGAGTCGCCAAGCTCGAAAAGCGCCGGCGCCGCATCCTCGTCATTGCCGCGGCCTCCGGTTGCCAGGATCACCGTCCCCGATAGGCCCGTAAACCCCACCGGCGCATCGTGAACGCCCTGCACGGTCACGCCGCGCTTGACGCGCAGACTGCCCGCGACACGATACCGTCCCGCAGCCAACGACACAATCCCCCCGCCGTTCTCGGCTGCGGCGTCAATCGCGCGCTGGATGGCCGGCGCATCATCGCTATGCCCATCGGCCTGCGCGCCAAACTCGCTCACAGGAAAAAACATTGCCCCATTCATAACACACCCTTTCATATTCGATCCGTTTCCTCATATCTTTCGAGACACCCAAAAAAAACGCCCCCGGAAATTCCGGGGGCGCGCACATCCATCGCTATCCGTCGCGAATCGCGACGTCACGACCCTTCCGGGGGCGCGGGAGCCTCAGACTCCTGAGGCAACTCCACCGTAAGCGACGGTGTGGCCGCGCCGTCCGCACTATCCGCGCCGTCCGTAGTCGCTGAAGAAGCAGCCCCCTGGATCCCTCGGTCTTCCAAACCATACAACGACGACATGGGGTCTTCCTTCTCGGGAGCCTCGCCGCTATATATCTTGCTGGAAACAATCGACATCAATAAGGCCAGCAACATGAACATGGCCGCCATGATCTGCGTCAATCGCACAGGCAAACTCTTGCTCGCCCGGGGCCCGAACACCGTGTCCGAACCGCCTCCCAGACCGAAAGCGCCCGCAAATCCGGCGCCCTTGCCCTTCTGCAACAACACAACCACGACCAGTCCGACGCTGATCGGCACGTACAAAATGATCATGAGCCACCACAAGGCTTCCCAACTGAAAATCGACTCCAACATGCCCGAAGTTTCCTCCCTTTCACTCATTGGGGCGGCCCAAACGAGCCGCCGCGCCCTATCGGGGCCCTAGCAAAGAGACGCCTTCACAATCGCCGCGAAACTATCCGCCTTCAACGAAGCGCCGCCCACCAACGATCCATCCACATTAGGCTGCGCCATAAGCTCCGCCGCATTGTCCGGCTTCACGCTCCCGCCGTATTGGATACGGACCCCTTCAGCCACATCCGCGCCGAATTGGTCCCGCAGCAAACTGCGGACAAACGCATGAGCCTCCTCCGCCTGCGCCGGAGATGCAGTCACGCCGGTGCCAATCGCCCATACCGGCTCGTACGCAACGGAGACCTGCTCAAACTGCGCAGCGGAAAGCCCTTGCAAACCGTGCGTCACCTGGCGGCACAACACGTCGTTCATCTTCCCGCCTTCGCGCTCCTCAAGCGTCTCGCCGATGCAGAACATGACCTTCAAGCCCGCCCCGAGCGCGAACTTGATCTTCTCGTTCAGAAACGCGTCCGTTTCCTTGAAATACTGTCTGCGTTCACTGTGGCCAATGATGGTCCACGAGCATCCCGCATCCAGCAACATCTGCGGGGAAATCTCGCCCGTATACGCGCCATTTTCCTTAGGGTAAATGTTCTGCCCGCCAATCGCGACATTCGATCCCTTCAGGGCTTGGGCAACGGGGTGCAACGCGGTGAACGTCGGACACACGACAATCTCAATGCCCGTCACGTCCGCCACCTGGGATTTCAATGCATTGACCGTATCGACGGCTTCGCCGATCAACTTGAACATCTTCCAATTACCGGCAACCAGAGGCTTTCTCACAGAACACACTCCCTTGTCCACACGCCAACCGCCACACTAGGCAACGGGAATCCCCCCGCCTCCGAATGCAGACGCAAATCGATATACCAGAGCGTTTACGCATGCGCTCAACGAACGCAAATCGTAGCACATGCCGCCCGCACAGCGCAAACTCTCCCGTCACCCCCGATCCCTATCCGGAATGCGCCAAAACCCGAGCGGAAAAGAGCTTTTCGGATCGCCTTGCATCCCCTCTGACTTCACTGGAACGGCGAGTCGCGCCTCCTCGCAACACGGGCGCAAAACATCACCGGCCTCGCCTCAAGGCATATCCCGCAAACGCACGCAGACCGTGCCATTTTGCGCGAACATCGGCCACCGAACGAATCTTGAAAAACATGCGCATCATCTGCGATGGAGACAGGTAGAACGCGCGGAGCGCCTCGTCAATAAGCGCATTGATCTGCGCCGCGCTCAAGCCCGGCAGGCTGACTGTCGCCACCTGCTCGTAGTCGCTATCGACATAACCGCGCCAGTCCTGCGGGACAAGATAGCCATTCGCCTTGGCCCACGCGTAGTATTCCGAGCCGGGATACGCCACAATGCCGCTAAACTGGGCCGTGTCAATCCGGAGCCGCTTGGCGAGCGCGATCGTCTTGCGCGCCGTCGCCAACGTCTCCCCCGGTCCGCCAAACATGAAACAGCCATGCACGCGGATGCCCGCCCGACGCGCGTTCGCCGCGAAAATCTCCATCTGCTCGATGGTCGTTCCCTTGTTCACGCCGTCCAGCATCGCTTGATCGCCGAACTCGAACCCCACGCATAGCATGCGGCAGCCGCTGCGCTTCATCAATCGCAACACCTCCACGTCATTCACATCGACGCGCGCGTTCGCGCTCCAACAAACCGGAAAACGACGGCGCACCAACGCCTCGCACAAGCGCACAAGACGGTCCTGACTTTCCCGCATGGTCAACGTGTCGTCTTCAAACATAACCTCCTGGATATTGGGAAACAGGCGCAGGTCGTATTCAATCTCCGCGATAACGCTCTCGACGCTGCGCATGCGATACTGGCGCCCGTTCATCACCTGCGGCAACTGGCAGAAAGAACAGCGATTGGGACAGCCGCGCCCCGTTATCAGCGTAATGAATGGAAACAGCTTTCCTGCATCGCGGTAATCGCTCAGATCGATATGCCTCCATGCAGGAAATGGAAGCGCATCCAAATCGGAAATGTACGGGCGCGGCGCATTACGGACGGCGCGGCCATGGTCCCACCAAGCGCAGCCTGGACAATCCTTCAACGCAACGCCGCCC
>JAKJDA010000021.1:0-8606 GCA_022706165.1 Candidatus Hydrogenedentota bacterium
GGGGCGGATTCGTGCGCGGGACCTGCGTCTTCAACGCTGATGTCGTCAAACCATGCCGTGCCCTGCCCCTTCAGGACGCAACGCACCACCAAGCATTCCGTGTTGGCCGGCGTCTCGACGCGCATTTCCACAGGGGCCCAGTCACGGGTGCCGTATATGGGCGTCGCATCATCCGTGCTCGAAAGGCTAAGGACCGTCCAAGGTTTCTTCTTGCAGCACTGAAGCCAAATGGAGGCCTCGGTCGCGGTCTGGGTCCTGATGAATCCCTTGACGACCAGGACGCGTCCGCCCAAACCGCGCATGATGTTCTGGCTCCAATTGTTGGCGGGTTCTTTCTCGTAGCGGCGCGGGTTGTGCAAGCGGATCGAACAACGGCCTTCATGGGCGACTTTGGCATCCAGCGCTCCGTGAGCGCCTTCCATCGGCTGCACAAAAATATGCCAACGCGCCGGCATATCGCCAATGATGTCCTCGAAGCCAGGATTGGCGACCATCTCCTCCGCCATCGCAACGAACGGCGCAAGCATCATGAATAGGAGCAACAAACGACGCATGCCTAAGTCTATCTCCGCGCGCCTTGGCGGTCAACAAGCCGCTTCCCCTCCACAAGCCGCTTCCCCTCCACTGCTGGACTTCCTGCGTGCGCCTGGCTACCATACGGTCATGTTTGCATTTCTACGAGGTACAGTGGCGCGCAAAGCGCTAGCACATGTCGAACTCGACGTCGGCGGCGTGGGGTATGAGGTCTGGGTGCCGGGCTCGACGCAACGGCGCGTCACTGAAGACCAGACCGTCACGCTATTGACGCACTGCTACATCCGGGAGGACGCGTTCCAGATCTTCGGCTTCCTGCGCGAGGACGAGCGGACGTTGTTCCGCATGCTGCTCGGCGTGACAGGCGTCGGACCGAAGGTCGCGCTGGCCGTGTTGTCCGGCGTGAGCGTGGCAGAGTTTGGGCGCGCCGTGCAACAGAACGACGTCACCGCGCTCACCAAAATCAGCGGCATCGGCAAGAAGATGGCCCAACGCATCGTCCTCGAAATGAAGGCCAAACTCGGTCAGGACGCCGAACTCGACGCCATCCTCGGCGCGCCCGAAAGCGCAGAGGATGCCGACACGGACGATGTCGTCGCCGCATTGTGTTCGCTCGGCTGCACCCTCGGCGAGGCAAAAAGAGCCGCCCAATCCGCCCGCAAGAAACTTGGGCCAGATGCCGCCGATGAAGATGTTCTGAAAACGGCGCTTCGCTCCATGGCGAAGGTGTGAGCGTACCGCTTCTTGAACCCGTGGCGTGAGTCCCTCGCGACATTCGCAGGAGCTATCCACATGCAACAAAACATCTACGACAACCCTGACTTTTTCGACGGGTACGCACGATTACGCGAAAATCCGCTCTCTTTCAACACTGTCATCGACGATCCCGCTGTACGTTCGTTGTTGCCGGACGTGGCGGGGCGACGGGTACTGGACCTTGGATGCGGCACGGGCGGGATGTGTGCATATCTGCGAGCGCAGGGCGCGGCATCGGTGGTTGGCATTGACCTGTCCGAACGGATGTTGGTCGTTGCGGCGTCGCGCGGGCTTGACGGCGTGTCGTTTCGGCAGGAGGCCGTCGAGGAGTTGGATGAACCAGAGCATGCGTATGACGTGATCGTGAGTTCGCTCATGTTTCATTACGTGGAGGACCTTGGCGCGATGCTCGCTCGGGTGCATCGTTGCTTAGCGCCGGGTGGCGTGTTGGTGTTTTCGACCGAGCATCCCGTTGTGACGGCGACCCGGAATCCGCGGGGTTCGTCCTGGTTTTGTGACGAAAACGGGACGCGGTTGTTTTGGGCGTTGGACCATTATCATGAAGAAGGCCGGCGTGAAATAGACTGGATCGTGCGGGGTGTGGTGAAATATCATCGCACGATAGGCACGTGGGTGAATGCGTTGGCGGACAACGGCTTTGTTCTTGATCGTCTGTTGGAACCCCATGCAACGCCCGAGGCGGAAGCCGCCCAGCCGGAGTTGCTGGATGAACGGCGTCGCCCCGTTTTTCTGTGTATTCGGGCCCGGAAACAAAGGTAAGCACATGTCACAGGACGATGTCCTCGATCCCAAACCGCTGTCGGACGAGACAGTGTTTGACGAGCAGATCCGCCCGCAACGGCTGGAGGATTTTCCGGGACAGGACCCGATCAAGGAAAAACTGCGCATCGCGATTCTCGCGGCGAAGGGACGCAACGAGCCGCTCGACCATCTGCTGCTGAACGGCCCGCCGGGGCTGGGCAAGACGACGCTCGCACGTATTCTCGCGAACGAGATGGGCGTGGACTTTAAGGCCACTTCCGGTCCGGTCATCGAGCGGCAAGCGGACCTGACGGCGATCTTGACGGGGCTTGAAGCGCACGACGTTCTATTCATCGACGAGATCCATCGCCTGAACCACGCCGTCGAGGAAACGCTGTATTCGGCGATGGAGGATTTTGAGGTGGACATCTTGCTCGGGCGCGGGCCGACGGCGCGTTCGATGAAGATTGGGTTGAAGCCGTTCACGTTGATTGGCGCGACGACGCGGGCGGGGCTACTAACGCCGCCGTTGCGCGCGCGGTTCGGCGACACGTGCCGTTTTGAGTTCTATTCGCCGAAGGAGTTGCAGGCGATCATTATTCGTGCGGCACGGATTCTCGATGTGCCGATCGATTCCGACGGCGCGCTGGAGATTGCGTCGCGGTCGCGTGGCACGGCGCGTATTGCAAACCGCCTGTTGCGGCGCGTGCGCGACTATGCACAGGTGAAGGGAACGGGCGCCATCACGCAGGAAATGGCGGACGCTGCGTTGCGGTTGTTGCGCGTCGATGAACTTGGGTTGGACGACATGGATCGCGCCATCCTGCATACACTGATTGAGAAATTCAATGGCGGCCCGGTGGGACTCTCCTCGCTAGCCGTTGCGGTGGGCGAGGAATCCCAGACGCTTGAAGAAGTCCATGAGCCGTTTCTGATCCAAGTTGGGTTCATCAAGCGCACCCAGCAGGGCCGCGTCGCCACGCCCCGCGCATACGTCCACATCGGCCTTAAACCGCCCGAGGCGCCGCAGCAGACTGCACTGTTCTGACAGCGGCATGCGCGGCCAACCTGATGGGCGCTGCTGAAACAAGGAGGGAATCGTCATGTTAGGCATGGGTGGCATCTGGTATGCAGGAAGCGGCTCCGCGCCGAATACGGCCGACACGCAGGCGCGTTCCCAGACCGCAAGTCTTGAACAGCGCATGCGCGTGTTGGAACAGACCATCGGGCGTCTGCAACTTCTCAATCAAGCTCTGTGGGAACTGCTGCGCGAACGCGCCAAGCTTACCGACAGACAGCTTGAAGAAAAGGCTCTCGAGATCGATTTGCGCGACGGAGTCCAGGACGGTCGCATGACCGCGATGGCGGTCGAATGTCCTGTCTGCCATCGCGTCTCGTCGTCGCGGCATAGCCGCTGCCTCTACTGCGATGTCGAGTTCGAAAAACCGATAATGGGGTAGACTCCGCCCGAGTGAAACAGGAGAAACTCATGCCGCAGAAACGGAAACCTTCGAAGCTGGAAAAACAGGCGACTCCCGCTGCTCTTCGGTTCGAGAAGACGCCATCGCAATCGGCCTATCGTGAGCAGGCCCTTGTTTTGTTTCCCCATGTTTGCGCCCGATGCGGCCGGGAATTTTCCGGGAAAAACCTCCGCGAGCTCACCGTGCACCACAAAGACAACAATCACAAGAACAACCCGAGCGATGGCAGCAATTGGGAGCTCCTGTGTTTGTACTGTCACGACGATGCGCACGAGGCCTATGAACGCACCGGCGCTCGGGGAGCCGCAGCCGTCTATCGCGATGCGGCGCCCCCCTCGGGCATGCAAGCATTTGGCGCCCTGAAAAGTCTCCTGAACCTTCCGGATGACCGCCCAGATTCGGATCCTTCGATAGAGTCCTAGCGAAGCGGATCATTCGGCGGTTACGCCCCCCAACGGCTTATTTTTGCGGCGTGCGGCGCGTATCGACGACGTCTTTGCGGACGGCCTCGCCCGGAAAGCTGTATGTGTGCGGCCAGAACTTGCGGCCTGGGTAGATGGACGTGTTGATCCCCGTATGCACGTGATCGCCGATGATGGCGCCCAGTTTTCTGCGCCCGCTGTCGATGACTTCGCCTTTCACAACGGACGCAATATTCTTTCCGTCGTGGCGGACGTTCGCGGTCACCGTGCCGCAACCAAGGTTGGTGCGTTCGCCAATGATGCTGTCGCCGACATAGTTGAGATGCGGCGCGGCGGCATGATCCATCAGGATCGAGTTCTTGATCTCGACGCCGTGGCCAACCTTGCAGTGATTGCCAATCGTGGCGCCGGGCCGTAGCCAGCAGTTGGGGCCAATATGGCAGTTTTCGCCGATGAGGACCGGCCCGTCGATGACGACGCCAGAACGGACGACGGTTCCTTTGCCAATGTTGACGCGTCCGTTGATGTGCGCGGCGGGGCTCACTTCGCCTTCAATGCGATGTTCGAGCCAGGCATTCAGCAGATATTCGTTGGCGTCGAGCAGATGCCACGGATACCCGATGGGAAGCCAGTAGCTTTCCATTTCGACGACGCGGAACGTCGCCTGTTCCGCGAGGGCCTGGATGGCGCATGTGATCTCGATCTCTCCCCGCGCGGAGGGCTGCGTGCGCTTCAAAACGTCGAACACGGACGGCTCGAAGCGGTATGCGCCCACGTTGGCCAGGGTCGAGAACACCTCCGCAGGTTTCTCGACGAGACGCTTGACGCGACCATCGCCGTCCGCTTCGTAGATGCCATAGAGCCGCGGGTCCTCGACATGCTTCACAAGAGCTGCGGGATCGTCCGACGCCGCCAACCGTCGAAGGTCCGTCGCGGCATACAGGTCGTCTCCGTTCATGGCGAGGAAGGGGCCTTTGATGTGCGGCGCACTCTGCAGAATTGCGTGCCCCGTGCCTTTCTGCTCTTCCTGCACGACGTACCGCAGGCGGATTCCGCGATAGTCATCGCCAAATGCTGTCTCGATTTGTTCGCGCATGTAGCCGACGACGAGGATCGCCTCGTCGATGGTTCCATGCAGCGCGTCGAGCTGGTGTGCGAGCACCGGCCTGTTCAGAAGCGGAAGCAGCGGCTTGGGCCGCGTGAGGGTCAACGGGTAGGTGCGCGTCGATTGACCCGCAGCCATGATCACAGCTTGCACAGTGGCGTCTCCTTGTTTCTTCCCCACGGCGATCTAGGCGCGTTCGCGCACGCCGTGCACCACAATGGCGCTCGAATAGGGATACACGTAGCGTCCTCCCGTAAGCGCATACAACAACAAACCCGGCGCCTTGACGCCCCAAATGAGCAGCGAGCCCAGAGGGCCCGTGCTTGAATACGGGCGCGCGATCTCCGTGCGAACGTCGCGCAGGCCCGCTTCCGCAAAGTATCGCGGCAATGTCGACGGCGAAAAATCGAACAGATGCCGCGGCGCTTCAAAATGTATCGGCAACTTGGGAAACCAGCGTTTGGCCCGGATGAAGTTTGCGATGTAGGGCGTTTGCACGAGCAAGAGCCCGCCCGGAGCAAGCCAACGCGTGACGCGCGCCAGCACGCCTTTCGGGTCTTTCATGTGCTCGAGGACCGCGATCATCACGATGCAGTCCTGGCTCGCCGGAGGAAAGTCCGATTCTTCGACGGTTCCCTCGACCAACGTCACGCCGGGGACAGTCCTGCGCACGTGCGCCAGGGCATTGGTTGCGGTTTCGACGCCGGTCAAGGTCCATCGCGGGCTCACGAACTGCCGCAAAAAATTCCCATAGCCGCAGCCAATTTCGAGGAGGCGTCCGCCCTCGGGTTTCCGCGCAAGCACCACGCGCTTGAGATGGCGCTCGACCGCGCCGATGGAACGGGTCGCGGCGTCGGCGGCGGTTTGCGAGGTGTACATGCCCTCGTAGAAACGCTTGATTTCATTCGCCGCGGGCTGTGGGGAAACGTACACGAGTCCGCAGTTCGAGCATTCGCGGATGTCAAAACCCAGCTCTTGCGCCAAAACGTCGTATGCCGTCGCGTGGCAGAGATTGCACGCGACTTCTTCGACATGTTCGACCTCAAAATCGTGATCGACGGTCGTATAGAAGGATTTTTTGACGCTGGGCATGCGAGGCTACTCGCCCATGACCTTGACGACCAAACGTTTGCGCCGTTGGCCGTCGAACTCGGCATAGTAGATTTGTTGCCATGGTCCGAGGTCGAGACGGCCTTCGGTGATGGGCACAACGACTTCATGGTGAATGAGCAGGCTTTTCAGATGCGCGTCGCCGTTCGTTTCGCCCGTGCGATGGTGGCGGTAGTCCGAGCGGAACGGGGCCAGATTCTCCAGCCATTCATCGATGTCCTGGATAAGCCCTGATTCCGCATCGTTGACATACACGCCCGCCGTGATGTGCATCGCGCTCACGAGGACCATGCCCTCGCGCACGCCGCTCTTGGCGACAATGCCCTCGACGGCGGGGGTGATGTTGAGGTATTCGCGCTTTCGCTGGGTCGTGAAGTAAAGATACTCGGTCGCGAATTTCATGACGTCTCCGTTTTCTCCGGAGATGCGTCCGAGGCGCGAACCAGTGACTCCGGCGATAAAATGCCGGCGGACATGACAACCCGAAGCGTCTCCTCGATCGACAGGTCGAGCAATTCCGCCTGGCTCATGGGCACGGCCTCCAAAAAACCCGAGGTTGGGTTAGGCGAGGTCGGTATGAATACAATATAACAGTTCCGTCCATCCGGAAGGCGGATCTCTCCGGTCACAAACCCCAATGCGTAGATGCCAGGTCGCGGATATTCGACCAAGGCGACTCGTTTGAATCCTTGCTTGTCCTTGATGCTGAAAGTGTCTACAACCTGTTTTGAAGCGGAATAGACCGTCTTGACTACGGGAATGCGACGGAGAATGGCCTCGCCCAAGGCAATCACTTTGCGGCCCACATAGTTGCCCGCGAGAAGACCCGCCACATAAATCGCGACAAACACGACAAGCAGAGCCACGGGGGGCTTGGCGTACTCGGGGAGTTGCAGATCGACCTTGTTCAATAGGGGGAGCAAGGTGCCCACGGACATTTTGTACAGGAACTGGAGCACAAAGTACGTGACCACCAGGGGCACGAGCACCAACAAGCCGGAGATCATGCGCGTGCGCGTGCTCCGGGCCAAGCGGGCGGAAAAAGAGCGCTTGCTCTTTCTGGCGTTCTCGGGAGAGGTCATGGCGGATTTCCGTTCTCGCATGTGGTCCTGCGCTCAATCTTCGTTTGCGTCACTATACCAGTTTTTGGGGGGCCGAGGCCATTGCGCGAATCCGCTGGAACGCAAGCAAAGCTTCCTGCCGGGCCTCGCGATGATCGATGATCGGGGCGGGATAGTCATGCCCCAACGTTATGGACGCACGGGCCAGGGCATCGCGGGGCGCTTCCCACGGTCGATGAATATGCGCGTCTGGAAGCGCCGCAAGTTCGGGGACCCAGCGCCGCACGTACCGGCCTTGCGGATCAAAACGTTCACCTTGCGTCACGGGGTTGAAAATGCGGAAATACGGAGCCGCATCCGCGCCACACCCCGCGCTCCACTGCCACCCAAAGGTGTTGTTGGCAAGGTCCGCGTCAACCAGCGCGTCCCAAAACCACCGGGCCCCTTCTTGCCACGGCAGCAACAGGTCCTTCACCAAGAACGACGCCGCGATCATGCGGACGCGGTTGTGCATCCACCCAGTGGCCCATAGCTCGCGCATGCCCGCGTCGACGATAGAATATCCGGTTTGTCCACGTTGCCACGCGCACAGACGATCGGGATCGCGGCGCCACGGGAAACGCGCAAACTCCGGACGCAGCGGCTGCGTCGGCGTGTTGGGAAAGTGGATTAGCAAGTGATGTGCAAACTCGCGCCAACCCAGCTCGGTCAAAAAGCGTTGCGCCGAAACGTCGATGTTATTGCCGGGCCGATGCAGCGCAGCTTCCTGAATTGTGTGCCATGCTTGGCGCACCGATAGTTCGCCGAAGTGCAGGTGCGGAGACAGTCGCGAGGTCAACTCCTCCGCGGGCGCGTCGCGTCCCGTCGCATACCGCTCCAGCGCTTCGTCTCGAAAACAAACCAGACGGTCCCGAGCCGCCGCCTCGCCGAAACGCCATGCGCCGCGAATCCCGGCCGCCCAATCAACGCGCGGCTCCAACCCAAGCGCCTCGATTTTCTCGGAATGGGGCCATGATTCCGGCCCGCGCAGGGACGATGGGGCGGCACACGGCGACGGCGGTTCGTCAGAGGCCTGGCAAGCGCGCCAGAACTGCGTAAAAACCTTGTATGGCCCCCCTTGCTGGGTTCGGATACGATCCGGGTTGAAGAGAAGCGCGGAAACGTGTGGAAACGTCTCGATGCCGTCCGCGCGCAGCGCCTGTTCGACCGCGGCTTCCCGCGCGGCGCCAACGGGGTCGTGGCGACGGTTCCAGAAAACCGATCGCGCCCCGGTTTCGGCGGCGATCGTGCGCAAGGCGTCCAACGTCGGGCCGCGTCGCAGCGCCAAGCGCAGGCCGCGCGCTTGCAAAGAAGCGTCCAATGCGACAAGGGACTG
>JAKJDA010000021.1:8616-16422 GCA_022706165.1 Candidatus Hydrogenedentota bacterium
TAGCCAATAACGACTCGCCGCGCCTAGGCCCCACTCCCCTTCTTCTTCCGGCGCGTGAATGTAGACGGGCGCCACCGGGCCTCGATCGGCCGCTGCGAAGAGCGCCGGATTGTCTGTAAGGCGAAGGTCCTGCTGAAACCACACAATCGCGGGTGAATGGGACATGTCATATTTCATGGATACCGGCCTGGCCACCGATTCGTCCTCTCTAGTCGCCGGTTGTGCAGAATAGATCAGCCTGAGCGGCAAGTTCGCCGTTGTCGCGCGTCAGCAAAAACGAAAGCGACCGGACGTTTTGAGCTTGTTCGATCCACCGCGCCGCGTCGGCCCTAAACGAATCCGGCGCATATCCGCGCAACAGATTGCTGTCCGCCAATTGCTGGCCGGCATCGGCGAGAGCTTGCACGCAATCGAGCGGCTTGATCTGAAGGCACAGATTGCCCGGCGTGGCCAGGGGCTGAGGGGGTTGGGGCTGGGTCAACATCGCTTCGGCCACAGTCCTGCTTGAACTGAACAATAAGTGTGCATCGCCATACGGCGCCGCCACAGGTTCCAACGACGGGCCGCCTATCAACGGCAGACGAATCCATTTGTGGTCGGTCTCATAGCGGGGAATGCTATCCCACGGTTTTGCCGTATCCGGCAACGGCGGCCACGACGCGGCAGCCTTCTGGATGGCGTCGTTTGGGGCCTCGAATAGTCCGACGAGCAACGGCAATGGCAGCATTTCGTTCTGGTCGACACCGCTCACGCTCAGGGCGAACCCTGGGCCCGCCAGGCCCAGCAACCCCGTCAGCATGTGCAACCATCCCGGTTGTCGCCCGGGCGAGACGGTCTGCCAGGCTTCCCACTGTTGCGCGGCAAAAATCGGGTAGGGAAGGGCCGGAGCGAGCGACGCCCACACGTCTTTGATGGGATGTCCGAGATTGGCCGAAAGCCCGATCATGCCGTCAGGCGGCGCGATCAACGGCTTAGGGCCAAGATCGGTCAACAGGGGAGAGAGAGAGGCCTCAAGACTCTCATCTAGCTTCACGCGGCAGCGCAGGTGCGCCGCGGCGGCGTCGATGCGCAAGGCGAAACGTAGCGAACGGATGTGCTTGCCGAGGGGGTCGTCCGGCGATAATATCACCATGCCGCGCACGTGTTCGGTGCCGGACTTGGCGGTCTGGGTCAGCAACGGATCATCCGAGACGACATCCTCGGGCCGGAGCGTCAGGGAACGGATCAGCGCGTCGCGGGATCGTGACAGCAGGAAAAGACGTCCGCGCACGGCAAAATAAACGCTGGTTCCCCGTACATGGCGCAGGCGGAGCCCGCCCGCGGGATCGTTCTCGATCGCAGAAGCGAAGGCGCTTAACCGCTCCAGTTGCTTGCCAATCATCGTCATGCGCGTGATGATTACGACGTCGCGAAAGGCGACGATGTCTTGACCCGTGATGTAGCACGGTCCGCCAATCAGATTGTTAAGCACCCACTCTGGAAGCCCTGTGCTTGATGTCAGTAAGGCTGGAATGCCGTTCGCGCCGATAGAGGGCGGCAACGCCCGCCACACTGCGGATTGCGCCAACGCGTCGCGATGTCTCAGGAGATCGGTGATGACCACGCCATATTTTTGGTCTTTTGGAACGAATTGGCTATACGAACGACGGTCCCATGAACTGACCATCAAATAGAGAATCACAAGAACGCCCACCGCCAGCGCCATGCGGCGATAGAGCCCACGTCGCCGTCTGCGTCGCGCATCGCCTGGCGTAAACACCCGAACAACCTCGCTCACGACCCCTCCTTGCGGCTAGAACGCGTTCCGCTGGAAGAAGCCCGGCGGTTTTGCTGCGTCGCGATCTTGGCGGCGTCGCGACTGCTTCCAGTCGCTGCTTGGGGCTGCACGTCGTCGACTTCGCCAAGGCGCACCACCGTGTAAGGCCCCGGTTTGCCGCTCTCATCCGGAAACGCGACGCGGATCTGGCGAATCCTGGGCTGAAAAACCACGGAGCAGCGCGTCTGCTCGTTAAAGATGCGCGCCGTTCCGTTTTGCGCGGGATCGCCGTCCGAAAGGATTTCTTGAACGCGCGGCGCAGCAAGCGCTTGTTTGTCGCCGATAAGCTCTGCCGCCCGCGCGTAGCGTTTGCTGCCGGAGTCGTCCGCGTTGGGGCTCGCCGGATCGATTCCAAGCAGCAGACCCTCGACAGGCGCGCGGACAACTTGCGTCGCGCCGTATTCGATGATGCGCGCATCCAACGACGCCGCGTCGGCCACGAGCGCATGAAACCCGCGCAGATGCGAAGCCGCCTGCAATTGCGCCAAGGCTTCCGGAAGCGTTCCCGCGGTCTGCAAGGTCTGACGCAACGCCATTTCGATCGGCGGACCGGTCAAAGAAGGCGTTCCGAGGGCTTCCACCCTCTCGGCGCATAGCACAAGGCCCGCGTCATTCATTCCTGTAAACACCCCTGCCGTCCACGGAAAACCAATCGCCACGAACCGACGCCCTGTCGCAGGCTTCACATCCTCCACGACGATCGCCTCCGCCGCAGGCCAATCGAAATTGCGACCGATCAGAACGCCATCCCGTTCCGTACGTTTGCCCGTCAACGCGAACATCGTACAGTAGGGCTGGCGGTAGATGTCTTCAGACCGCGCCTGCACCTCGAAAACTGGCGCGCACTGTGAAAGCCAAACCGCATCGAAGGGCAACGCGCAGGCATCGGCCATGCCTTCAACCTCGCGCAGAAAGTCGTCTGGAAGCCCTTTCAGCAAAGGCCTCGCGTTGAAAGCGAGAAAGGACAACGCCAACGGCGTCTGATTGAGGAACGGAGGGGCCAGATTCCACAAGCCCGTCTTGGGGGTCCATGCCTTGGACTCAACCCGGGCCCAAACGCGGTCCCGATAATGCGCGCGAATTTCCTCGGCAAACGCCATTCCGCGCATGTATCCAATCGCGTAAGCGGAACCTGTCAATGTTATGCGACGCGATCCGGGCAATGCTGCGATCTCCGGCTCTGCAGGCCGCTCCGGGTCGGGCTCCGGCGTTCCTCGGCTCATGAGCTTGCTGAATTCGCGGTAAAAAAAGTCTTCGATGCCCGGTCCATAGAAGTTCATGGAAGATTCGTAGCTCGTCGTGCTGTAGATCGAACGAGGCACGAAATACATGAGATGATCATTCGAAAGTCCCACGGAAAATTGAGCCCCGTATCCGCGCGCCAACGTCCGTTTCCGCAATTCGAGCCCAATGTCGACGCACGGCTCCCCCGGGAAAAACGTCAGCAGCAAATCATTGATTTCGATGGTCTTCAGCGTCGTGTCCTGCGGGAGAAACGAATCCGCGAGGGTTTTCGGAAGAGTGACCTGCGCGGAGGCGACCCGCAGCGCGCTTTCGTCGCACCGAATTTTCTGGGCGGCCTCGTTTACGCGTTGGGCAAGCAACCGTCCCACCGCCTCGGTTTTGGCCCAGCCATCTTCGCCATGCGGCGCGGCGCATTTTTGATCGCCTTCCGCGCCATTGGTGAACAGGGCGATCGCGCTTTCGCCCAACAACGCCTCGAGTTCCGTATAATAGAAACCGCAATAATCGGCGGAAACAGAGAGGGCGTCTTCTTCGGGAACGTTCGTGGGATGCGCGGCGAAATTGGCCATGACGGCGATGGGACGTCCGTCGGCGTTTTCAACGCGAATCACGCCCACCTGCGTGTCCACAGGACCGTCTGGCACGCGGCGGTTGCGCGACAGATCGTTCTGCTGGAACGTCGCATAGCCGATGGCCGCACGTTGGCGAGCCCCGATGGCCGCGCGCATAACCTCCGCGAACTTTTGGGCGGCGGCCTCCAACACCTCCGGCATGAAGCGGCCCGAAATCGATCGAAAGATCAGGGGGCGCACCATCCCCCCCGTCCCGCTGTGATTGTGCGTCGCGACAAGAAAAATGTTTTCAGGCGGCACATCGCGCGGCGCCAATTCCAGCGCGCGATCGCGCAATTCGCGATTGATGACGCACAGATCGGCCGCAACCAGCAGCAGGCGCGTCTGGCCGTCCTCCAGGTAGAGCGCCCGGGCCGTGATAGGGTCGTGCACCGCCGCCGCCCCTTGTCCCAGCCGCGCCCCATATCCATTCAGCGGCGTGCCAAGGCCGGGCGTAATGTCCACCTTTGCCGCGCCCGCTTCTAGCGCCTGTGCGGATACGGACAGCAACGCCGCCGCTCCTATCGCGCATGCAAACGTTCCTAAACGCCTCACTGTCATGATTCTCCCGTAAAATGCGGCGTCCGCTTATCCAGAAAGGCCGAAACGCCTTCAACGGCATCGTGGCTTGCCATGCATCGTTGAAACCCGCGAGTCTCCAGCTCGCTGGCATCGGCAGGATGCAAGGCCTGATTTTGGACGGTTTCCAGAATCGCCCGCATTGCCAGCGGCGACTTTCGGCTCACCGTGCCCGCAAGCTCTTGCGCGGCCGCCTCCAGTTCCTCGGCCTTCACGAGTTTACAGAGCAGGCCCGCCTCGTAGGCCTCTTGCGCGTCGACCATACGGCCCGTCAGCATCCAATCCAATGCCCTCGCATGACCGATCTGCCTCGCGAGCCGGTACGTTGCGCCCCAGCCCGGCATGATGCCGAGATTGATTTCGGGCTGGCCAAACGTCGCCTCCGTCGAAGCAAGGCGCAGATGGCACGCCAACGCCAACTCGCATCCTCCGCCTAGGGCCGCGCCATTCACCGCCGCGATAACAGGCTTGCCGCAGCCTTCGATGACATTCATCGTCTGCTGTCCCTCTGAAAGCAACGCGCCTTTCGCGAACGGATCGCTCCCCAGCGCGTCCTGGATCGATGGGATATCCGCGCCGCCGCTGAAAAATTTCCCTGCGCCGCCATGAATGACCATGCACCGAATCGCCGCATCGGCTTCGGCAGCCTGAACCGTCTCCCGAATTTCCCGCAGAAGTTCCACGTTGAGCGCATTCACCTTGGGGCGCTGCAGCGTCATCCACAAACATCCCGCATCCATGTGCGTCCCGATATATTCCGGCATGGCATCCTCCCGCGTCACGACCTTTGCGCCGCAGGGGAAAAGTCTAGCATACGTTCCCCGCGTCTTCCCACAATCGCTCGAAGAAAATCACGTGCCGTCGTGGAGCGATGGGAGTCGCTGCCATTCCATCGGGGCGATTGGCGGCCAATGCTTCTTTTTGTTGCGCCCCCCGCTCTTATGTATACTCGCTTGACGCTTGGGCATGAACCCAAAATCGCGGCGCGGCCGGCGCACGGGGAGGCGTAGCATGATGAACGAAGTCCGGTGGGGCATTCTGGGCACGGCGAAGATCGCGCGCACCTTCATCAAGGCCATGGCCGAATGCTACGACACCCGCGTGCAAGCCGTGGCGAGTCGCGAATACACGCGCGCCCTTGAATGGGCAAAGGAGCAAGGCATTCCGCGGGTATTCGGATCGTACCAGGAGATGCTCGACTCCGCCGAGATTGACTGCGTGTATAATCCGTTGCCGAATAGCTTGCACGCGGAGTGGACCATCAAGGCCCTCGAGGCGGGACTGCCGGTTTTGTGCGAGAAGCCTTTCGCGGCCAACGCCGCCGAAGCCCGCCGGGTCGCCGACGTGGCGGCGCAAAAGCGCCTGCCCCTCGGCGAAGCGTTCATGTACCGTTATCACCCGCAGTACGACCGCATCTTCGGCCTGATACAGGATGGCGCCCTCGGCGTTATTACGACGATCCGCAGCGCGTTTTCATTCCGGATGCACAGCCGGGACAGCATTATCGCCGACGCCGCACTGGCTGGCGGCTCGCTCATGGACGTCGGTTGTTACTGCGTGAACCTGTCGCGGCTTGTCGCCGGCGCAGAACCTATCCGCGTAGCCGCATTCGAACGCCGCACCAGCGTCGACGATCTGATGCTCGGCATCCTGGAGTTCCCCAACAACATCCTCGCGCACCTCGAATGCGGCATCGAGTCATACGCGAGAGAGACCGCCGAGATTGAAGGCGCCGACGGCTCGATCCTCATTCCCTCGCCGTGGCTTCCCGGCAACGAGCGCGCCACGTTTCTATTGCGCCGGGGCGATCGCGAGGAAGTGGTCAACGTGCCGGCGGCCAATTCCTATGCGCTTGAAATCGAAGACTTCGTGCGCGCTTGCCGCACGCGCGATCCGCTCCGATGGAGCATAGAAGACGCCATCGCCAACATGCGGGTCATTGACGCCTTGTACGAATCCGCCCGCGCGGGCGCCGTCGTCACGGTTTGAGATTGCCCTCATTCCCCCTTTCCCTTCGTTCAAGCCTGCCTCACGATCGCGCTTTTCGGTGGGGTCAAACCTCGGGCAATGGTCCTGAGCGTTCCACCACCATTGATCCTGAACAGAAGCGTATGCTAGCATCGTAGTTTGGGATATGTATTCTTCTTTGGGGGACCCCATATCATTGGTTTTATTCATATATCTGCATTGGAAAATTCATGGAACAAGAAAGTCCTGCTTTGTCTGACGCGCCGCATTGCAATGATATTCATAAAATATGTGAGAAGGTCCTGGGAACGCAGCTTGACGCGACCTTGCTTGCCAAAATAGTCGCCACAGAACTCTCCGCCCCCCAGACCCGCCTGTCTTCCTCGACGCCATCGCCTAGAGCCATCGAAAACTGCGCCAGACAAAACATTCCGCTGCTGGAGCTGATCGAAGCGCTTGCCGCGAATGCCGGCCTCGCACTTGAAGAACTCGTCCAGAATGACTCTCACTACAATGAGTGCGTTGCGATGGCCGACGCGTTTAAGAAGGACATTGCGCCCACCCGCTTGGGAACGCTGCAACACAATCCAAGATCGTTCATGGATCGGGTGCGGGCGTTTTGGAACAATCGCGGCGTCCCCGACGAAAAACTTCTTCGCCGTTTCGATCAGCTTGTTCTTGCCTCTGCTCCACCCGCATTGATTCCGGAACTTCGGGAATATATCCGTCGCAAGTTCCGCCCTTCCCTCATCGCTACCTACGCTCAACCTCAGATCGAACAAATCGCGGACAACCTCCTCACTTGGTATCCCGTTGTTCGTTTTCTGGCTACCAGGACATGCCAAACGATGTCTATCCAGAAGGCCGAACAGGAGTTAGCAAGCTTACTCGGGAAAATATCGAAGACTCTCCAAGCGCGATGGTCATGCGGAGCCGGAGAATGGACCGCGGATGCTGCCGTCTCGGAAGCCGTCCTGCGGGTGCTCGAACACTGGGAGGATCCCGACGGGGGCTACCGATACGCAGGGCCGTTGCCCCATTGGATTGCCGCCGTGGCGGAAAACATCCTTCGCAGCAACTGCAACACGCCCCAGCCGCCCTCTGCTCCTCCCGCGCCGGAGCCGGAAGACGATATGGAGCGCCTGACGATGATTCGCGAGCGCTACCAGTTGGTGGAAACCTTTTTCCAGGTCAAGGCGCAGAGCCGAGTGAAAGTTATCTGGAAAGATCTTGTCTTGCATATGTGGAAAAACGGGGACATCTCCGACGAGGAAATGGAGCGCGAATTGGAATCAGCGCCTAATATAACCATCAGCCCATCAGACCTTTACACGCCGCGGCGCAGACTGCGGCAACGCATGACGGCTCTGGTCGCTGGCCTCAGGGCGACATCTCCAGAGCCTCCAGGCGATATGGCCGTGCTGGAAAAAGTCGCCCAAGAAACCGGATGGGACAAGACGGACCTTCCCACACTGCGCCATCTGGCCGCGTTGGGCAGGGCCGCGCGTGACGAAGAGACTCTGGCTTGGGCATTTCTCGCTCGCGTGCTCGTTGACACGAAGCTTGAGCCGGAGAAAGCATGTCAGC
>JAKJDA010000220.1 GCA_022706165.1 Candidatus Hydrogenedentota bacterium
GGCTGCCGCCGTTGGCGCGGGGCGATTTGTTCCACCCTGCCTTGATCCGGCCTCCGGGCGCGCTTGCCGAGCCCGCGTTTTTGGCGCATTGCATTCAGTGCGGGCTGTGCATGAAGGTATGTCCGACGAACGGGTTGCAGCCGACGTTGTTCGAGGCGGGCCTCGAGGGATTGTGGACGCCGCGGCTGGCGCCGAAAATTGGCGAATGCGAGTACGAGTGCAACCGATGCGGTCAGGCATGCCCCACGCACGCGATTGAGCCGTTGCCTCTCGAAAAAAAGAAGGAAGTTCGCATCGGGTTGGCGGCTTTCGATGTTTCGCGGTGTTTGCCGTACGCGTATGGACGCGAGTGTCTGGTGTGCGAAGAGCATTGCCCCACGCCGAAAAAGGCGATCTATTTCATCGAGGTGGATGTTCCCCTGCGCGGCGGCGGCACGCGGCGGCTCAAGCAACCCCGAGTGGATACCGACCTGTGCATCGGGTGCGGGGCGTGCGAGCGGAAATGCGTGTTTGTCGATGTCGCGGCCATTCGCGTGACGAGCGCGAACGAAACGCGCCATCCGAAAAATCAGCCCATGTTGGCCGGATCCCAGGAACTGTTGCCGCCATGGAACAGCCCGCAGGACGCATCCGGCGGCGCTTCTCCCTCCGACCCCTACGCCAACCCGTATTGACGTGCGTCTACGAAACGGTCAGACTGCGCACATAGCGCACCAGTTCCACGACATGGTCGAACGGCGTTTCCTTCAACAATCCGTGATCGAGGTTGAAAATATGACCTTGCCGGTTTCCCGCGGCAACGCAATCGCGCGCGGCGTCGCGGATGGCATCGAGGGGACCGGCGACCAGCAACCGATTGCTGAGGTTGCCCTGCAGCGCGCGCTGGGGACCTAGCTGGCCGCGCGCCTCGCGAAGGGATATCTTGCCCGACAAACTGAGGATATCCGCGCCCGACGCGTCGAGGTCTTCCAGCACGGGCCAATCGCGCGCGAACACAATGGTCGGCGCTTTGTCCTTGAGCGCGGCAAAGATGCGCTGCTGATAGCGCAGGGCGAACTCCTTGTACAGCGCCGGCGAGAGCAGATAGGCGGCGGATTCGAAAAGTTGCACCGCCGCCGCCCCCGCCGCGATCTGAAGCAACAGGTAATCGATCGTCATGCGGGTCAGCTTGTCGAGAACCGCATGCGCGGCCATCGGTTCCCGGTGCAGAAAATCCACCGCCCGATCCGCCGAGACCCCGAAAC
The DNA here is from genome assembly GCA_022706165.1 of Candidatus Hydrogenedentota bacterium. Taxonomy (GTDB): domain Bacteria; phylum Hydrogenedentota; class Hydrogenedentia; order Hydrogenedentales; family SLHB01; genus JAKJDA01. Next base: position 1,245 of record JAKJDA010000220.1, read on the forward strand.
TGCCTCCCTCGAGCAAAAACGCCAACAGCGTCCACGGCGCGCCCGCAAAACCCAACACCGGCAGTTCCCCCTCCAGCGCGGACCGAACGAGGCGCAACGTCTCCGGCACAAACGACAGGGCCTCGGCCACATCGTACAACGTCAGCGCCCCAAGGTCCTGCGTGCCGCCAATGGGACCCTCCAGCACGGGGCCAGGCCGGAACACGAACGACGCGCCCATCGGGGCCAGAGGCGTCAAAATGTCCTGGTAAAAAATGATCGCGTCGACGCCATAACGCCGCGGCAACAGCGAAATGCGCGCCGCCAGCTCCGGATGACGAAACAACTCTTCCAGCGGCAACGGCGCTTCTTCCCGAATGCGAACATACTCCGGGTCCGTCCGGCCGGCCTGACGCATCAGCCAGACAGGCGTTCGCTCGGTCTTTTCGCCCCGCGCCGCGCGCGAGAACAGGAAATCGCGGCAATTCTCTTGCATGATCGGCTGCACCGTCCCTCTGTCAGCGGTTTCGCACGGCCGGGGGCTTGCGCCGACCCCGCATACGTTGAGCGGGAGGGCCCGTTTCCGGACCCTCCCGCTCGGAATGATACGCCTCAAGACGAGGCCGTGTCACGAAGAATCAACCACCGTCGGAGGTGCCGTTGGAGACGTCGTTCAGCCAGTTGACGCCGTCACCCGAGCCGGCCGGGGTCTTCGCCGTTACTTTCAACGGGAACTTGGATCCAAGCGGGGCAACCCACCGGATGAATTCCACGTGTCCGTCCATGAACAGCACGTTAGCGCCGCCCGGAACGTGGTTCGAGATCATGACGCCGGCGGTGTCGTTCAGCCACTGGCTCTGCGTGAAGATGTCCCACATCACCGGGATTTCGCTCTGGGCCTGGTTGGAGGCGGCCGGGTTGTTGATATCGGTGATCAGGAAGCGCTCAACGCCTTCGCGGGTGCGGAAGATGGTGTCAGGAACGCGTCCCGTGCAGCCTTCTTCCCATCCCTGCGCGTTGCCGCTGCAGCCGCCGCTCACGTCGCCGCGCGTCTTTATGTTGAGATCGCCATTACGCGTGCAATAGTACTGATTGCCCCAATCGGGCGTGGCCTTTGTGGTGGTGGCGCCGTAGCGATTCCGGTCCATCGTCTTGGCGTTGCCGCCGGGGATATAGGGGCAATTGGCGCCTACGGGCGATTCGACATAGTATCCCGCCACGTTGACCGCATTGCTGATTTTGGCGAAGGTGCTGTGCGCGCTTTGGCCTTGTGCTTGCGTACGCGTTGCATAGGGCCAGTAGATGTACGAGCGCGCATAGGACAGATGAAGCGCCAAGCAGGCCGTCGTGGCGTTGCCCTTCTGCATTTCATCCTGAATCTTCTTGAGGCCGTCATCGAATCCGATGCTGAGGCCGTACACGGCGGCGCCGCTATCGGACGGGCAACGAAGGATGTGGGGATCGCTCAGATACTCGGGATAGGTGCTGAGCACATCCGGAGCAGGGCTGATTACGTTCCATCCATCATGCACGGTGCGATTCGTTTCGGGGAAATAGTCTTTGTTTTCGCCCGAATACATCTTCAAGACGATGCCCATCTGTTTCAGGTTATTCTGGCAGGACGAACGGCGGGCGGCTTCACGAGCGCGCGCCAGAGCCGGCAGCAGGATGGCCGCCAAGATACCGATGATAGCGATAACGACCAAGAGCTCTATCAGCGTAAAGCCTTTTTTACGATTACTCATGTTGAGATCACTCCTTGCTTCATTGTTGCGGCCTTATTTCTCCCCATGCCTTTGCGTGCATTCACGGCCGCCCTATGCACAGGCGCTCCCATCACCGTCGATTACAGAAACCGTCTCAATGCTTCGGGTTTTTTGTCCCCAAGCGAACTTCCTTCTTTTGTGTGTCACTACACCCCCCTTCTGGACTTTCCTTTGTCCCCTACTATTCCTACTCCTTCCCTTGGCTACGTGTCGTGTCATTCCCGATGCCTCGCGCATCCCCTGCATGACGAATTCCACGCCCACTGGCAAGGGTTAGTATAGCAAGGAAATCCCGGATTGGCTAGAGAATAATTTTCCGGACTTCTGGCAAAATTAGTATGCTCTTCGTACTGTAATGCCCGGCGCGTTGTCCGGCTTTTCCGCTATCTCCAAGCAATGCGAAGAGGGCAAGATGTTTATGCGCGATTTTTCGCGTATACGGGTGTCAGGCGAGGGCAAAAGCTACAGGATGGGCCCCTGTCTCCACAATATGTTACAAAACAACTACTATTTCATGTCAAAATAGTAGTTGACGAAGCGAAAAGCGACATGATAAACTAATTTTGCACGAAATAGTATATAACACAAAAAATACAACGCATTGAAAAACAATAGGTTGCGACATGAGAAAGCCAAAAACGCCGCCAAATCATGATCATTTTCTTCGCTTCATGACGGATAAGGATCGCATGCTAGCTGCCATTCGTGCGATCAATAGCCCCCTTGTAGATGGAAAGTATCTTCACTGGGATCAGCTTTTACGCTATTCGCCGCCGGCAGATTTGTCCCATGAAGATTGGTGGCACGGCCTCAAGTTCCAGCGTATGCCAACGTGCACGCGGCTGCCTTTGGCAAGTAAGTTAGGTGGGCACTTCTCGTACACGCTGGTGAATTTGATTCCCGAACATTTGCACTGGATTGATCTGCAAGCAGGTGGTTCGATCGAGATGCCCGGCGACATTGCAAATGAGAATTCACGGGATCGGTATATCTTCAATTCACTGCTCGAGGAAGCCATCACATCCAGTCAGATCGAGGGGGCAACCACAACACGTCAAGTTGCCAAAGACATGCTACGCACAGGGCGTCCACCACGTGACAGAAGCGAGCGCATGATCTTCAACAATTTCGTAACGATGCAACACATCAACGAAATCAAGAATCGTCCCCTGACCAAGGATATCGTGTTTGAGCTACACCGGCTCGTCACGGAAGAGACACTCAACGATCCAGATGCGGCTGGTCGCTTCAGAAGAAACGGAGAAAACATCTATGTCGCGGGTGATAATGACGATATTCATCACGTTCCTCCGTCCGCCGACGAACTCAATGCTCGTATGGATGCCATGTGCGCGTTCGCAAACGGCGAAACCCCAGAAGAGTTCGTGCACCCCGCTATCCGCTCGATTGCGTTACATTTTTGGCTTGCCTACGATCACCCTTTTGTTGATGGCAATGGTCGCACAGCCCGCGCGTTGTTCTACTGGTCTATGTTGCACCATGGGTATTGGCTGTTCGAGTTTCTGTCGATATCGCACATTATTCAAAAGGCGCCGAGCAAGTATAGCCGTGCCTTTTTATACACCGAAACAGACGATAACGACTTGACATATTTCATCCTTTACCATTTGGACGTGATGAGGAAAGCAGTGGCTAGTCTCAATGACTACGTCAAGCGCAAGACAGAAGAAATACAGGTTATCGAGAGACAATTGCGTGCAACAGCCACTGTCAATCATCGCCAGCTAGCTCTCATAAGCCATGCACTGCGCCATCGCGATCAAATCTACACCATCGAATCGCACAGACGAAGCCATAACGTCGTGTATCAGACGGCACGGTTGGATTTGCTAGATCTGCTCGATTTAGGCATATTGACGGTGCGAAAATCCGGACGAACCATGCAGTTTCGCCCAGCGCCGGATATTGACGAGAGGCTTGCCGAGCTTACGTTGTGAAGCAAACAATTCCTTTTTTTTGATGTTGCTTGCGGAGTCAGAGTAGGCTTACCGCAAAATCATTGCGTGGCGCCGTGAACTGGAGATTCGCCTGTGAACTACCCGGAACAACGATTGCGAAGGCTGCGGCGAAATGAGACGTTGCGGCGGATGGTGCGGGAAACGACGGTGTCGGTCGATGACCTGATCATGCCGTTGTTTGTGCGGCCGGGCACGGGCGTGCGTAAGGCGATTGCCTCGATGCCGGGGCAGGCGCAACTTTCGCCGGATGTGGCCGTCGAAGAGGCGTGCGAATTGGCCGAACTTGGCGTGCCGGCCGTGTTGCTGTTCGGCATCCCGGAGCACAAGGACGCCGTGGGATCGCAGGCATATGCCGACGACGCGATCGTATGCGAGGCCGTGCGCGCGATCAAGAAGGCGCGCCCCGAACTCTGCATCATTACGGACGTGTGCCTGTGCGAATACACGGACCACGGGCATTGCGGGGCGGTGTACACAAAC
>JAKJDA010000221.1 GCA_022706165.1 Candidatus Hydrogenedentota bacterium
CACGTTTGAACGCAATTTGGCGGATGCCGAGCATATGTATGAGGTGGGGTTGATCAGCAATTTCCAGGTGTTGCGGGCGCGCACGGAGCTTGGCGCGCGCCGGACCGACACGGTTGCGGCGCAAAATGCGGAACGCCTTGCGTTGGCGAACGTCCGTCGGCTTCTTGCGATGCCGCAGGAGACGCCGCTTGCGCTTGCGCCTGTGTTTGAGTGGTTGCCCCACGTGCCGTCTTTCGAGGATATGGTTGCGTATGCGAGCGAGCGCCGTCCGGAGTTGATTGCGTTGCGGCGGGCCGCCGAAGCGGCCAAACAGGAGATCAAGCGCGTCAGAGGCGAATATTTTCCCCAGGTGGCGGCGACGGCGGATTACAAGAACACCGATGGCGGGCGTCAAGCCATTCCCGATGGATGGACGGTGTCCGTGGGGGCGCAGTGGGAAATTGCGGCGGGTGGACGTCGTCGCGCCGAACGTGCCCAGGCCGAGGCGCAATTGGCGAAGCTGGAGCACCAGTACGCCGACGTTTCACATCTTGTGAAACTCGACATCACCCAGTCCGCCATTCTCATCCAAGACGCGATGGCGAAGGTCCAGAGCGAGCGCGGCAACGTCGATCTCGCCCGGGAAGGGTTGCGGCTCGCCGAACTCCGTTTTCAGGAGGGCGTGGGCACGCAGTCCGAGATTCTCGACGCGGAACTGGCGTTGACCAGCGCCAAGACGAAGCTTGTCCAGGCGCTTCGTGATTATGCCGTGGGGCATGCCGCCCTGGAGCGCGCTACCGGCCGGAGTTGGGTTCGCGGCGGGGATGAGGCGTTTCCGGCCCCTGCGGCGGGCGAACGATAGGGACGTAGTGCGCGCCTGTGCCCGAGCGGACGGAGAGGGGCGCGTTTTTGCGTGCGCAGATCGGCGGCGGCAACACCTCGCCGGCAAGAGGATGCTCATGTCGTTGGGACGGCTTTATGTGGTTGCTACGCCGATTGGCAATCTTGAAGATATTTCTCCCCGGGCGTTGCGGGTTTTGCGGGAAGCGGACCTGATCGCGGCGGAGGACACGCGTCATTCTGCGCGGCTGCTTGAGCATTTCGGCATCCAGGCGCGTCTGGTGAGTTATCACGATCACAACGAGGCGGACCGGGCGGCGATGTTGATCGCGGCGTTGCGGTCTGGCGAGTCGGTGGCTCTGATTACGGACGCGGGGACGCCGTGCATTGCCGATCCTGGATATCGGGCGGTTCGCGCGGCGCACGACGCCGGGATTCCCGTTGTGGCCGTTCCGGGTCCGTCGGCGGCACTGGCCGCTTTGTCGGTCAGCGGGCTTCCGACCGATTCTTTTTCCTTTCATGGTTTTTTCCCGCGCAAACGAAAGCAGGCCGAGGCGCTTCTCGACGCCATGCGCGCAGGGGGGACGCATCTCTTTTTCGAGTCGCCCAACCGCTTGGTGGCCACGTTGGAGGCCTTGGAGAAGGCGGTGGGGGAGGCGTCCTGTTGCGTGGCGCGGGAGTTGACGAAGGTCTTCGAGGAGGTTGTGCCCGGATCGCCTGCCTGTTTGGTCGAACATTTCTCGGCGGCTCCGGTTCGCGGCGAGTGCGTGGTGGTGGTGTATGCGCCTCCGACGCGGGAGGTTCCCGCTCCCGATCCGGATCTCCTGAGGGAGTTGGTCCGTGCGGCGATGCGGCGGGATGGACTTTCCCGTCGCGATGCGATTCGGCGGGTCGCGGCGGAATTCCGGGTTCCGCGAAACGCAGTGTATGCGGCCGCCAGGGATGAGGATGCATGAGCATGCGCACGCAAACGCCGGAGGATTCTCGCCTTTCGTTGGTGCTGGCGGTGGAGCGGCTTGCGTTAGCGGGGCGGTATGCGTTGTATGTGCTGGCGGCCACGCTGTTCCTGGCAGGGGAGTTGGAATCCAGTCCGCTGCGCATTACGGCCATCACGTCCGCCATCTTGACGCACAATCTTCTTGTCCACTGGGTTTTTGCCTCGCGCCGGTACGAGTGGTTTTTGGGATGGACCAATTTCATCGTTCATTTCATCGAAATTTCGGTGGTGGTGGCGTTTACAGGAGCCGCCAATAGCGAAGTGTTTGCCTTGTATTATCTTTTTGTAATCGGGTTTGCCGCGTACTGTGCGGAACTCCGCAAGACGCTTGCCGCAGCGGCGTTGTGCTGTCTGAGTTTTGCGTTGATTGCGGCGATTGAGCATCGGTGGCATGCGTCTTATGTCCTTGACGTGGGGGAGTTGGCGGTCCGGCTGGGTTTTTTCCTGGTGGGCGCTTGGCTGGTGGGGATGTTGACGGAGCGTCTGCGCCGCACCGAGGAGTCTTCTTTGTTTCGCGCCCAGGCCCTTGCCGCTTCCGAGGCGACCTTGCGCACCATTCTGGACTCTGCAGCCGATCCCATCGTGGTGTTTGATTGGAGCGAGCTCATTGTCGAGGCAAACGATCGCGCGTGCGAATTTTTCGGGTTTGCCCGGAAAGACCTGTTGGGGCTGCGTCTCCGGCGTTTCTTGTTCGACGACGGCACCTTGCCGCACAAGGCGGCGATGGTGATGTCGCGGGGCGAATACCGGGGCGAGGTCATTGTCGTCACGAAAGAGGGAGAGGAACACACGGTGGATTTTGTGTTGCGGGCGTTTATCCGCGACGGGAAAAACTACTATGTCGCCCTCCTTCACGACATCACCGATCAGAAAAATCTTCGCGAGGCCACGCGTTTGGCCAACCTGGACCTGGAGCGCTTGAACCGCGAACTCCGTCAGGTGGATGAGTTGAAGAGCCGTTTTTTGGTGACGATTTCTCAGCGCATTCGCTCGCCGTTGTCGGCGGCGCTGGGCTATCTGGAACTGCTGTTGAACGAGGAACTCGGGGGAGTGGCGCATGATCAGCGCCGGGCCGTGCAGACCTGTCGCCGGGCGGTTCTGCGCATTTTCCGGTTCCTGGACGAGGCATTGACCCTCCCCGGGATGGATACGCAGGCGGAGATGTCCGTTTCGCCTCAGAATCCGGTCGAAGTCGAGACGCGGCACGAAAAGAATAAAGTCGCAGAATAAAATATCGGTATTCGCTTGACAATATTTCTCGGTTGTGTGCCTTTTGCAAAATATGGCTTGACAAAGGGAGGTGGGGCGTGGTATGTTTTCTCCTGTGTTAGGGAGAAAATCGCTATTTGCTTCAGGGTGACAGTCGGGGGCGGAATAGCAAGATGGTTTTCTTCGTTATTGAGTGACGTTGGGATGTAGCGACAATAGCATCGTTTGTGGCCATTACTCCGGAGGCGGAAGGAGGGATGCAACAAGCCAGAGGTAATTACCTCCGCGGGCCACAGCAATCACGATGTGTTGGATAACACGGGGATGATGTCTCAGGGCGGCGCACAGGAAGAGCGATATAAAGTGCGCCCCGAGGCGGCAGGAGCGGCGGCAGGCGTCGCGCTTCGCCCCCCAGAACGAAATGTAACAGCAACAAGAAGGGATACGCACATGCGTTTAACCATGTTTATCACGCTTGTAGCGGTTTGCGCGACGTTGGCCATGCCGGCGTTCGCCGAACTGCAGACCGTCCAGGTCGGCGGTGAAATCACCATTCGCGGCAATTGGATGATGAATGTTCCGGTTGACCCGACCTCGCTTTCTCCGGTTCCGTTCGCGAATTACCTGCGTTGGTCGGCACTCGGCCTTGCCAAGCGCCCGCTGGGTAGTTGGTCCGGCGGCAACGCTGGCATTTTCAGCGATTTTGCGTGGGATCAAGACAACAGCAACGACGCCAAGTATGTTTCGCAGCGCACGCGCTTGAACGTGAAGGCGGATTTCACGAATGACGTCAGCGCGTTCATCGAACTCGATGCGTACAACAATTGGGGCGACAATTTCCGCTCCGATTACGTCACCGGCGCGGACAACCGTCTCGGCGACAACGTGGTTCTGTACCAGGCGTATATTGAAGCCAAGAACATGTGGGGCATTCCCCTGAGCGCCAAAATCGGTCGCCAGGAGATTTCCCTGGGCAGCGGTTGGCTTGTCGGCACGAACGAAGGCGGCGTCAACCCGACCGGTCTTTCCTTCGACGGCGTGCGCCTGAGCTACGGCGTGGACGTGTTCAGCGTTGATGCGTTCATGGCGAAGTTGGCCGAGAACGGCGTGGTCGAACAGGACGGCGATGTCGACCTGTATGGCTTGTATGCGAGCTTCAAGGGCATCGAGGACGTCAGCTTGGACGGTTATGCCCTGTGGCTTCGTGACGCCAGCCGTTTGAACGACACGAATCTCATTTGGTTCGGCGAGTGGATCGAGAACGTACTGGGCCTTGACGACTACGATGTGACCAATCTGTACACCGTCGGCCTCCGCGGAGCCGGGACGTTGGGCCAGTTCGATTTCGAAGCTGAGTTTGCGTATCAGTGGGGCGATGCCGGTCAAGTCGGTTTCATGTTCAATCCGCTTGTGTACGGCGACGCCGATGCCGATTTCGGCCAGTGGGCCGGCAATCTTGAAGTCGGGTACACCTTCGACATCGCCGTGCAGCCGCGCATTTTCTTGGGCGGCGCCTATTTCGGCGGCGAAGACAACCGCGACCTGACCTTCTTTCAGTGGCTGAATCCGTTCTACAAGCCGAGCGCGAGCGTGAGCTTCAACCGTCTGTTCTCGAACTGGCAGTACAGCCCGTTCTTCGATGCGGATGGTGCGCTGAGCAACGTTTGGTTGGCCAAGGGCGGCGTCAGCATGAAGCCGATGGAGACCGTCGAAGTTGCGTTGATGGCCACGTATTTCCAGGCGATCGAAGCGTTTGACGCTCCGCTCCATGTGAAGCTTGGCCGTTATCGCGTGCCGATCCTGCCGTTCTTGAGCTTCGCGACCAGCGAAAACGACAAGGACCTGGGATGGGAAGTTGACCTGAGCGCGAAGTACAAGTACAGCGAAGACCTGTCCTTCAAGGTGGGTTATTCGCACTTGTTCTCGGGCAAGGGCCTGACCGATGGCGCTTATGTGACGAACAACGGTCTTGCCTTTAGCGGCGGCACCGGCGACGATGACGCTGACTATGTCTATGTCGAGACGAAGCTTGCCTTCTAACCGAGGGTAACGTCGATATCGGCGATTTGCGTGCCCGTGGGGAAACCCACGGGCACGTTTTTTTTTGGGGTGCGCGAAATCGCGCGCCAAGCGTTTCCGTACAAAAACGTAGAAATCCGTCGCACTGACATACCGTATTGTAGGGAATCTTTTGCGGCCGCCGTGATGGACGAGGAGTCTTTCTCTTCACAACGGGGGCCGATTTTGATGTTGCCTAGAGCACTTTCGCCAATTATGCCTGCGCCATGTACGTTCACGAAACGTTGGCGAATATGCTTTTACAAGGTTGATCGTAGGCATAAAAAGCTAAACGGCTCTAGTTTGGTCGAAGGCGGCAGGGGATGCGGGGATCCCGGGGGCG
>JAKJDA010000222.1 GCA_022706165.1 Candidatus Hydrogenedentota bacterium
CCCGGACGCATGCTCAACTCCGCGTCCTTCACCCCCGGCACGTCCCGCACCACCTCCAGAGCGGCTTGCCCGACCTCCGCCAACTTCCGGAGATCATCCCCCCGGACCTGCAACTCGACCGCCGTCTTGAAACTGAAAAGAGCCGGCAGCGTAAACGTCAAGTCCCCCGCCCTCGCCGCCTCCGCTTCCCGGCGCAACGCGTCGACGATCGCATCCTGACGGCGCACATTGATCTCGGGAGACTTCAACGTCACGGTGAATTCCGCGATGTTCTCCCCGCGGCCCGCCGTGCCGCTCGAACCGGAAAGGCCCACCTGCACCGCGCACATCTCCACCTCGGGCACGCGCGCCACAACCGCCTCGATTTCACGCGCCCGGCGCTCCGTCTCGTCAAGATTGGCGCCCGGCGGCGCGGCAAGCCGAATGCCGAATTCGCCCTGCTTCATGGGAGGAATCAATTCGCGCCCCAGCTTGCCCCCTGCGTAAAACGCCTGCACCGCAAGAGCCATCACAATCACCAGCAACACCGGGCCAAACGGAAGCAACTTTCGCAGCCCCGCCGTATAAGCATCCCGAAACGCCTCAAATCCCACGCTGAACGCCGTCAACGGGACCCACAGAATCACGCGGCCACACCACGCAATCCCCAGCGCCGCCCCCATGACAAGCATCGCGACGCCAAACAGAACCGTGCTCGCCACGCCCGCCAGACCCGCAAGTATCAAATGCAGCGCAAACAACACCCCGAAAATCGGAGCCAAAAGCAAGGGAAACAGGCGCCCAAACCGGACAAGACCTCCTCCATTCGACTCCCGCCAAGACGCCACAGCGGCAAACAACAACGCAAAATTCGCATGGAACACGTCCACAACCCGCGCACGAAAATACCGAAGCCCCTTTGCCGGAACGCCCCGCAACGCCTGCCACCGCGTCCGCCCCTCCTGCTCTCTTCCCTCGCGATAGGCGCGAAGCAGCCAGACCACCCGGCGCACATCGAAACGCTGCGCACCGCCCCGCGATGCGATCATGGGAACCAGAAACAGCGCGACCAACAACGACGTCAACAAGGAAAACGTCACGGTCATCGCCTGATCCCGGAACAATTGACCGGCAACCCCTTCCACAAAGGCAATCGGAAAAAACACGGCTATCGTCGTCAGCGTCGACGACGTCACGGCTGCCGCCACCTCATGCGTGCCTCGATCGGCGGCGTCCGCCGTGGCATCCCCCTCCTCCTTGCAGCGGAATATGCTCTCCAATACGACGATGCTATCGTCAACCAGCCGTCCCGTTCCCAGCGCAAGCCCCCCCAGCGACATGATGTTCAAGGAGATGTGGCCCAAGAACATCGGGATGAAAGTCGCCACGATGGAAATCGGTATCGCCACGCCGATAAGCATGGTGCTCTTCATGTCCCGCAAGAAAAAATACAACACCGCCAAAGCCAACAAGCCCCCGTAAATCGCGGCATTCTTGACCTCGTCGATCGAGGCGACGATAAAACGAGACTGATCGTTCACCAGCACCACGCGAGCATGATCAGGAAGACGCGATCGAAACGCCGCGGTCAATTCGGCGACATCGTCTCGGTCGCGATCTCCGTCGCCGCCGGAACGCCCGCCCCGGGATTTTTCGATCGCCCGATCCAATCGCTTTTGGAACCGCTCCGCGACCGTTTCCTTGCGCGCGAAACCGAAAATGTCCTTCAGTTTGTTGCACGTCGAAACCGTGTTCGCATCGCCTTCCTTGTACACGTCCAGTTCCACGGCCTCTTGCCCGTTGATGCGAACGACCGTATCGCGTTCTTTCAGGCCCAATTCCACCGAGGCCACATCGCACAGCCGCACCTGGCGCGCCGCTCCCTCTCCCGCAGGACCCGTCACGCCCAACGCCACGTTGATCCCTCTTCCGCCGCCCACCGTGCCAATGATCGCCTGGCGTATCTGTTCGACAGTGCTGAACTCGTTCAACGTCCGCACCATATACTCGGTCTTGCCCTCTTTTAGGCGTCCTCCTGACAGGTTGATGTTCTGCTGCGCCAGGCTGTTCACCACGTTCGACAACGAAAGGCCAAGACTCTTCAGACGCTCCGAGTCCACGAGAACCTGAATTTCCTCCTCGCGCCCGCCCTTCACCATCACCTGGGCAATGCCCTTCTCCGCCTCGAGATCGCTCTTGATGTAGCGCTCGGCCGCCTCCCGGATCGAGGTGAGGTCCTCCAGGCTCTTGCGCTGCCGCTCGGACGGATCCTCGATCGCCGACAAATCCCTCCCCGTGATTGCAACGCGCATCACCGGGTCCAACGTCGGGTCATACCGCAAAATAACCGGCTTCTCCGTTATTTCGCGAGGCAACTGAAAAAGGTCCAGACGATCCCGCACATCCTGCTGCGCCACGTTCATGTTCGTGCCCCAGTCAAATTCGAGCACGATCTCCGAAAGGCCCGGCGACGATATGCTGCTGATCTCCACCATCCCGCCGACAATGCTCAGCGTCTCTTCAAGAGGACGCGTCAACAGCTTCTCCACGTCTTCCGGAGCCGCCCCCCCGTACTCCGTGCGAACCGTCAACGTCGGATACGATATGTCCGGCATTAAATTGACCGGCAATTGCTGATACGACTTCCAGCCAAACACGCCCAGCGTGACAAACACCATCACGATGGTCACCGGACGGCGAATGGCAAGACGGTGGCGTCTTTTCGGCTCGTTCATTTTCGGAATCGTTGTTGCAGACATGTCTTTCCTGTCGCTGGCGCCCTTTCACGCCCTGCGTCCTGCCAGATTGCCAGACTTTGTGAAAACGCGCCGCCTCTGCCCGAAAGGCGCAATGAAGAACGATACGGCAAATGCATCATCGCGCGCGGGGAAATCCTGCCGTCAAACAAATGATCAGTGCACATCCCGCACGGAAGACGAAGGCGCGCCCTCTCCGATCGAGGAAGCCGCCTCATCCGCCTTGCGTTTGCTCTGTGCAATTTCCTGCGCCGAATCCGTAACCCTCACCGGGGTCCCAGGCTTCAGCGCCTCCAACCCCAGCACCACAATGGAATCTTCTTCCGACACCCCCGACAACACCTCGACCCGATTGCTGTCCTCAAGACCGACGGCAATATCCACACGCTCCGCCTCGAGACGATCCCCCTCGCTCCCGGACGCAGGCCGCACCCGAAACACATACTTGCGCGCATTTTCCTCGCCCACCGCATCTCTAGGCACAAGCAACGCGTTCTCCTTGGTCTCCAAAACAAGCCGCACCCGGGCAAAAGCGCCTTCCTTGATCCGATCCAGCATCGCTCGATCAAACCCCAACGTCACCTTCACCGTGCCGCTGACCGAATCCACCGCCGGATTAATCCGTTCCACAATCGCTGAAAAATCCTCGCCTTGCACCGCGTCCAAGCTTACCCGCGCCTCCTGCTTCAATCGAAGCCGCGGCGCCAGTTTCTCGGGCGGATTGATCACCAACCGGTACGAGCCCGGATCGACGATGGTGTACGCCGGCGCGCCCGAGGACACCAACATGCCAATCTGAATATTCTTCTTGGTGACAATTCCCGATATCGGCGCTCGCACCGTCAAATTCGCAAGTTGAACACTTTGCACTTCCCGCGCCGCCAAAGCCTGCTCGTATGCAAACCGGGCATTCTCCTCTTCAACAGGGGCCATCAACCCCTCGACAACGCTCTTCCGCGCAATCTCATACTTCGACTTCGTCTGCCGCACCTGCACTTCCGCCTGGCCCAAAGCCGCCTGCGCCTCCTGCTTATCCAACTCCGCAAGCAAAGCGCCCGCCGCCACGCGATCCCCCTCCTCGACATGCGTGCTGACGCATCGGCCAACCCCCTTCGCCACAACATCCACGAATGTCTCCGCCTGGATCCGAGAGGTCGTCTCGTAATACGCCGATATCGATCCGCGCTCGGGACGCCCCGTTTCCACCGGCGTCTCGGAAGAAACAGACCCCTGACTCGCCGAAGCGGCCGCCGGAGCCGGCGAAGCCTTCGATGTCGGCGCCTCCATGGAACCGCCGCATCCGCCCAGCCCCCACACCGCCGCCAACGCCAAACCGCCAAGAACGCTCCGTTTCATGAATCCTCCCGGGCAACCCGCCCTTTCCCCCTCACGCCGCCCGCGACGCCTCCGGCGCAAACGACTGCCTCCCGCAACCTCAGACACGCGACGCCCACCCAAACAAACTCCACGCGAACACAAAACGCCGCCGCAAAACAACTCGCCCCCATCCCCCAAAAGGCAGCATAGCATACCAATATCCCTGCCTTTGACTCCACCTGAGGAGTCCAGGTTTCGCACCCAGGCCCATCACATCAGAAAACTGAGCGACGGAGCTTTCTTCGCCCACAGACCGTATGTGTACAGCACAGCGTTTTATCGATGCCCCGTTGCCCCCAAACTTCATTTCTCCAAAACGTCCGATCCATTCGCCTGCACGCCTACCTGGCCTATCCGTAAAAACTATTGACTAACCCAAGCGAAACTGGCATGATCCTCAGGGGAACGTGTAAGATTTCCTAAAGACGACGGTATCATCTCCGGGGGACAGGGCGGCGGCCGCCCAAACCGCCATAGCGTATGAGAGGTGCTTTTCATGCGTCGAGTCAGCAGCATCCTGGCAACGATCCTACTGGCATGCATCGTGCTCACGACCATGGCAGGATGTCCCAAACCACCCAACTACAGCCTAGCCCTAATCGTCGCTCCCACCACGCTCGATTTCGGCGCCGTCGAAACCGTTAAAACCTTTCGCGTCAGCAAAGTGTACAGCTCACGCCCCATGGCCCCCATCAGCGTCGCCGTCAGCCAACCCTGGCTGTCCGTCACAAACATCAGCCCCGCCTCCGGCGTCAGCGCCGGTCCCTCGGACTACATCACCGTCACCGTGACCATCGATCGGACCAAGATGAACGGCGGCCTTAACACCGACACCATCGTCGTCAGTTCTTCGGGACTGGTCCCCGTCAAAATATCCGTGCTGGCCACCCTTGTGCTCAAAGCCGACTTCAAGGCCGACACCACCAACATCTTCGTGAACCAATCCGTCTCCTTCCAGGACCTCTCCAAGGCCGCCGCTTCCGAAGGCCCCATTCTCACCCGTCTATGGAGTTTCGGCGACGGATCCATCAGCGTCGCGCCCAACCCGGTCCACACCTATCTGGCCCCCGGCACATACACCGTCAGACTGACCGTGGCCACGGCGAACAACCAAGACACCATCCAGAAGGACAACTACATCACCGTATCGACCATCCAGCCCCCAAGAGCGAACTTCACCTTCTCGCCGGCCTCACCGGACATCAACCAACTCGTCCGCTTCACGGACACCAGTCAGGCCGGATCGCTGCCCATCACCAAATGGTCGTGGGA
>JAKJDA010000223.1:0-5054 GCA_022706165.1 Candidatus Hydrogenedentota bacterium
TTTCCCCTCCCTGCGCCAAACGGCGGACCCCATTGCGCACGCGATCCGCGCCCTTGAGCCCCGGTCGGACGTTTCCTTCATTTTGGGACGGGCGATTTCTTTGCCTGGATATGATACCACGTCGTGTCGACGCGCACGATGACAGGGGCCTCCAGGAGGTCCAGTAGATTGCGCAGGTCTTCGTCGTGCTCCATGAGAGCGCGCACGACGGACGAATCGCGCGCGACGGTTTTCGCCGGTTCCTGGGCGTATTCTTGTTGCACCCATGCGTTCTCCCGCAACACAAAAACGCGTTTGGCCGTCTGCTCTGTCTGCGGCGCGTTCAGCCCTCCTGCCCCACGCGAGGCCTTCCCTTCCTGTGCCCCTATCGTAAACGCCTCGATGTCGTGAATCGTTCCGTCCGTCTTTTCTCGCGAAACGATTTCCGGGTTGCTAGGGTGCGAGAGGGGGGCTTCCACGGCGACCGGCGACGCCGGCGGCGCAGACAAGGTCGTTGTCTGCGAGGCGGGAGGCTCTGGATCCGCTCGAACGGCAATTCCCGGCGGCGCTGACGCAGGGGGCGTTTTCGCGAATGCGGCGGTTGGCGGGGCGGTGGATGCGGCAAGCGAGTCTGCTTGAGTTTCGGCGCGGGGCGCGGGGGATCTGTCCGAAAAGAAAAAATTCTCATCCGATTTTTCCGTTTCCATGCGCGCGGCGCCGGCGTCTCCGGCGAGATGGTTTTCCGGCGATTGGGTCTGATAGGAGGAGGAATCGCGTGATTTCGTAGAGGCGGTCATGAAGCGATCCTCACGAGGTGCGTGGACGAAAAACCACACGCCGCTCACGACGAGCAACAGGGCCGCCGCCGCGAGACCCACCCGCGGAAACACGGTTTTGCGCCGCATTCGAAGGACCGGCGGCGCCGACTGCGACGCAATGGCCTCGCGCACGCTTGCCTCGAATGCCGGGGGCGCGGCATGGCGCGGCAATGCACGAAACAACTCGTCCACGCGCCGCAACGCTTCGAACTCGCGCAACTCCTCCGCCGATTCGGCCAGGCGCGCCTCGATGGCCGCGCGGCGTTCCGGGGACAGTTCCCCGTCGAGCAGCGGCGAGTAGTCCTCGCGCATATCGTCTGCTTCGTCGCTCATGTTCCCCTATGCCAGCGACAGGGCCCGTAGCCGTTCGCGCAGCATGGCGCGCGCCTGATTGAGACGCGATTTCACCGTGCCCGTCGGACACCCCATCGCTTCGGCGATCTCCTCGTAACTCATGTCCTCGTATATCCGCAATACGAAGGTCATCCTGCAGGGTTCCGGCAATTCATCCAGGCACCGCTGCAGGGTTTCCTCTAACTCATGGCTCATGGCCTGCCGCCGGGGCGTATCGGAACTCACCGCGCGCTCCGGCGACGGCTCGTCGGAAGATCTCGCCGAATCGAGCGGCGTGGCGCGGTCCCGACCTTTCCGTTTGCCGTCGCGCAACCAATTCTTCGCCAGGTTCGCCGCGATGCTATACAACCAAGTGTACACCTGGGCCGCGCCCCGGAACCCGTCGATGCCTCGGTAAGCCCGGAGGAACACCTCCTGGGCGACATCCAGCGCGTCCTCGTGGTTGCCTACGAACCGGTACGCTACATGATACACCCGATCCTTGTAACGCCGGACAAGCTCATCAAATGCGGCCGCATCGCCCTGCTGGCATTCCGCCACCAGGCCGGCATCCGTTTGTGTTCGCGTTTCTCGCAACCGTGCCACGAATTCCCGTTTCTCGTCGCAAGCCAGGGATCGCGCTTGCCCCTATAGTTGTCCGACACCAAAAAAGAGCGAAGGTTCGCCAAAATCGTTTTCGCCGGAACAAGGCGAAGGGCGGCGGACGCTTGATTATGGATGAGTCCACCTGCCGCATCAAGGCGTTCTTTTCCGCATTTCTTGTTGGGCGCTGCCGGAAAAACAGGGCGCTCACTTGCCTGGGAAAAACGAAATTTACTATACTGCAAGGGAAAAGCGCGACATTGCGCGACGAAGTGTCCGAAATTCTTCCTAGACGCAGGGGCCAGGTTGCCGCCGGGTTTTCTTCCGCCCGGTTTCTCAGAAGGCCTGAGCCCATCTATTTCAGCGTGTTGAAGGCCTTATAGGGCGGCAGGCGCCGTGCCTCGTTGGCCAACCGGGCAAATTCGAGCCGGAACAGGAGCCGCGTCCTTTTTTGGACGCAGATGCGCGAACCGGAGGAGATGCATCATGAAGCGAACCGAGTTCTACGAAGTGGCGGTAAAATCGGGATTTTACGGGATCGAAACGAGCGGACTTTCGGGCAAGAAGGACAATGTACGAAAATACTGGGAAGACACTTTCATTCGTGTGGCGGTTCGATCGGCGATTCAAGACCTGGTTGCGAGCCGGGAAGGACTCCGCATCATCGACTTAGGTTCGGGAAGCGGCGAGGGCTACGATCTATTGACGCATATCCCCCCTTCTCACCCCGTAAAATCTTCCGATCCCTTTGTGGTCCGGGAAGACCAAATCCGCGTCTACGAGGGCGTGGATATTTCGCCCGGCATGGTGGCGCAGGGCCGCGCCAACTATCAAGGCAAGCCGAACGTCCGTTTCATGGAGGCCGATCTTTCAAAAGGCTTTCCGCGTCAGGATGAGCCCCCCTACGATGTTTATTTTTCTTCGTATTGTTCGTTGTCGCATTTGTCGCAGGTCGGTCTCGAGCGCCTTTCGACGCAGCTATTGGCGCACGCAGGAAAGGGAAGCATCATCGTATACGACGTTTACGGGAGGTGTTCGCCCGAGTGGCCGGGATACTGGAACAGAACCGCAGCCCATCCCTTGCCGTACACCATGGCCTATCTGCTGCCTTTGGAGCAGCAAGACCCGGTGAAAATAGACTGGTTTCCGGTGACGTTTTGGAGCGGCGAAGAACTGGAGCGCACGATCCGTCGGGCCGCCGTGGCGACGGGCAAGACGATTTCGGTCCTGGTGCGCAAGGACCGTTCCGTTCTCGTTGGACGCCACATGGACACCGCTCTTTTCAAACCGCAGCGGCTTCAACTCAGGACACAGGTGAACCGCTTGTTCGATCGCGGGTATCGAGGGGATGTGGAGGGCATGAGACCGGATGTGGCGTACCTCGACAAGGAGCGGCAGGAACATCCGGACGCCTGGGCCCGGATCTTTTCCTACTACCGTCAATGGATTGCCGTCGTCGACGTTCTGGAAGCGTTGATGCAAGATGCCAATGATGTCGTAAAGCAGGTGATTGAATCGAGCGAAGGCGGCCTATCCGAGGAACTCAAGATGCTCGCTTGGCTTTATCGCAATGCGGATCGTTTTCCGGTGTCGGATTTTTGGGCCAGCGTGATGGGTCCGCAGGTTGCGTGCGTCCTGCGCAACTTGGAATATAACCTTCCGGATGGCATCGGGTGCGGACACAGTCTCTTGTGCGTGGTTCGCGTGGACGAATAGCCGCCCAAACGGGCAGCGCGCACGGGGATTCGCCATCGCGTCGTTCGTGTGCGAGCGCCGGATTCGAGGCCCAAAGACCTGGCCCAAAGACCTGGGTTGACTTCATGCGCGTTCCGGAGCGATACTTACGCTCCGTCGAATCCGGAGGTTTCCGGTGTTTCGGCGGCTATTCGCATGCATAGCCACGTGTTTCCCCGCCGCGGGCGGTTGCGCCCGCAAACAGGGAATCCAACATAGAACCGGCTGAGATGGAGGAGTAATCATGGCGCGACTGGAAGAATATGACATCAGCAACGCATTCACCGCCACGGTGGTGTCCTCGGAGCGCATCACGCCGCCCGAGTCCAAAGAGGAAGTGCGGCACATCGATCTGGACATTACGGGAACGCCCCTGGATTTCGTCGAAGGCCAGAGCGTCGCGGTGATGATTCCCGGCCCGCACGAATTCGGAAACAAGGATCATGTGCGCCTGTATTCGATTGCCAGCACACGCAAGGAAGAGCGAGGCCAGAACATGATTTCGCTGTGCGTTCGCCGGTGCCGGTATATCGACGATTTCAGCGGCGAGGAGCGTCCCGGCATCGCCTCGAACTACATCTGCAATCTGAAAGAGGGCGACACCCTCCAGATGGCGGGGCCTTACGGCAGCGCCTTTGTCGTTCCCGGAGACACCACCTGCAACATCCTGATGATCGGCTTGGGCACGGGCATCGCCCCGTTCCGCGCGTTCGTCAAGCACATCTACGAGAGCGTCGGCGGCTGGAAGGGGAAGGTAAGGCTCTTCTTCGGCGCACAGCACGGATTTGATCTCATCTATATGAACGACGAGCGCAACGATTTCGCGCTGTATTATGATCAAAAGACGTTCCAAGCCTTCCAAGCCCTCAGCGCTCGCCCCTTCGTCGATCCGAACGTCGCTCTCGACAAAGCCATCGAAGCGAACGGCGACGAAGTGTGGGGCATGCTCCAAGACCCGAAGACCTATGTCTACCTTGGCGGACTCGAAAAAGTCGGCGCGCTCTTCGACAAGGCCATGGCCAAGATCGCCGGATCGGACTTGCAATGGGAGCAGAAGAAAAACGAACTCAAAGGCGCCAAGCGCTGGTTCGAACTGCTTTACTAACGCCGCGATCCCTTTTCTGAAATTCATCGGCGCCGTCCCGAAAGGGATGGCGCCGATGTCGTTTTGGAACGCGCGCGCGCCTCTATCCGTTCACGCCATTTCATTTTGCCGCCTTTCAGAAGCGGCGCAACACGATGCGCAAACGCCATGCAACAGAGCGCCCCTTACAGATAGGGCTGTGTCTGCCACGCGCCGCCGAAGCGCGCACAGAACCAATGTTCAAGATACAAGAGACTGCTTGACGCAAAAACGCGGAGGCAAAAACAAAATGAAGGTCGCATTCGAATCACTGCCGATGCGGCAGTGCGGCATCTGGCGCGGCGCGGGACCGCTCACGCCGCGCGAACAAGCCTTTGGGCGGCGGTTTGTGCGCGAGGTGGTCGCGGCGTGCGGCGAAAGGGATGGGGGGGCTGCGCCGATTCTGCTCATGCGCATCGAGGATGTGCTCGCGTCGTATTGGTTGGTGGGGCGGCTTGAATCAT
>JAKJDA010000223.1:5064-5325 GCA_022706165.1 Candidatus Hydrogenedentota bacterium
GATGCTGGAAAAAGCCGGCGACGCCGCCAAACCCGCGACCGCCCATCCCGCCCTCGAAGCTGCAGGCAAAGCGCGCGAACGGCTCCGCAAGGCATTGACCGAACTCGAATCGGCGCTGCACCGCGCCGAGCCCGCGCGCCAAACTTTCGGCGTGGCCGATCTTTTTCGTCCGTTGCTGATGAAGGCCGAAGGGGTGTACGAGGCGTCGCTCGGCGAAGAAGACGGGGGAGTGCGCGACGATGAAGCTGAATAAACCGCGTG
>JAKJDA010000224.1 GCA_022706165.1 Candidatus Hydrogenedentota bacterium
CAAACGCCCGCCCCAATATCGCTTCAAGTTCGTGCACAAAAGCCGGATCGCCGCACGGTCGCCCCGTCCGGGTGCACCGCTCAATGCCGCGAACCAGCGAGGCATCCTCCGTCATCAGCCATTCCGCATGCGGCGGACCAATGGAAAACGGCAACGGCGCAAGCGGCAACGGCCCATTTTCTTCCGCCTTTCCGCACCGCCAGGCGGCGCTCGACCACGGATACGCCGGCGCATGCGTCACGAGTCCTTCGCGCACGGCAAGACGTTCCACGTACCGCACGGCTTCCGAAGCGTGCCGCGAGTCCAAAGGGCATGAGCAGAAACGCCCCTGCCAAACGCGCCCCGCCAAACCCGTTGTTGCATTGAAATGCCGGGCATGGGCGGCGTGGACGACGCGCAGGGCATACGCTATTGCATCAGGACGCGGCGGTACAAGCACGAAATGCACGCGAGACTTCAAAATGCAATACGCCAACGTCGCTATTCCCGCCTCGTGAAATGCGCGGGCGATCGCGGTTGTGTAAAAGAGGCAGTCGTCAGGGCTGCGGAATACGTCCCCGTTCCCGCACGCGCGTTGCATCACGTGATGGGGCTCCCCTGCCGCAACGATTCGAGCTATACGTGCCATGGGAGCATGGTACCCAGCCGAGAAGGGATACGCAATAGGAAGCCCACGAGCGTCGCCACAAAAAACCGCCGTGGGGCCTAGGTCTGTTCCGGGCTTGAAGGCAAATCAGGGGGGGCTTTCTTCGCACGAGCATTGGCATTGGGCGATTTCGCGCGTCGTTGAGCGTCGCGCAACGCCGCCCGAAATGATTCGTCCCCCAAGGTCTGTCGGAACAGTTCGCGCTGTGCCGCCGCATACTGAAGGCGAATGTAGCGGAAATCCAGGATCGCGGTGACGACGGAGACGAAAAACAATGCCGCGATCGCCGTGCAAAACAGGGTAAACGTGACGATAGAGTTCCGGAAAAAGCCAAAGTAGGCCCCGCTTCCGACAAGGAGAATAGCTCCCGCCGTTGAAGCAAGGCCCACTTTCCGCCATGTTGACTGTGCGATAACCGGTTCCAAGGCGCCCTGGGTCTCGATGACGCGGCACCGCCGCGTCGCTTTATTGCTGCGGGTCCGCCACCCACACGCGTTCCATGTAGGTCTCGCCCGATTCCGACTTGACTTGCCGCGTTTCGTAATGACCTTTGACGACTCCCTCGCTAGGCTCCGAGGACACGGATCCCGGAGTCTGGGCTTTCTTTTTCCGGTTTTCGTCAACGGCATCGCCCACGAGTGCGCCGGCAAGCGCTCCCGTCGCGCCGCCAATCAACGCGCCCTTGCCGCCATCATGGCTTCCCGAGTTATTGCCGATGATCGCGCCCAATCCCGCACCGGTGGCGCCCCCGATCATGGCTCCCTGTTGCGTGGGGGTCATCTGACATCCCGTTGCGGCGATTGCGAAAACGGCGCCAAGCGTCAGGAAAGAAAGTATCGTTCGGGTGTTCATGATTCGGTTTCCCTTCTCTTGCAAGACTTGTAACCTAAACAGGTTACCACATCATCCTCCGAATGTCACTTTCTCCTCGGAGGAACTGCCTGCCTTTCGACTCCGCCGTATCAGACGCGGTTTCACGTCGATTATTCACTACGTAGCAGAAACACCGCAAATAGATTGCTTCTTCCAGCGCAACGGGGGTATAGTCGCTGCAGAGCCTCCCGCTACAGGAGAAGCCAAGGTGTCTCCAAAATCATTGCCCGCGTTGAGAAACGTCGAGGTGGTTCCGTTTGAACACGAGGGTGAGCGCCTTGTGTGCATGACTGATCCCGAGGGGATCATCGACGGTCAGCTTGTCTTGAGCCAATTGGCGTTCTTTGTGGCCAGTCTGCTCGATGGCGAGAGTTCGGTGTCCGACATCCAGCGCACGGCAAAGGAATTGCTCGATGGCCACGTCATCAAAGAGCAAGACATCCGCCGCGTGGTCCAATATCTGGACGAGAGCGGCTTTCTCGTAACGAAAAATTATCTGACCATCCGCCAAGCGGTTATCGACGCCTATGTATCGGCGGACGCTCGCCCGGCGCATCTGGCCGGCAAGACCTACCCCGATGCCGCCGAGGAACTGCGGGAATATTTCGACGCCCTGTTCGATGGACGATGGAAAACGGCGGGAAAGGACGCTGTTGCTGCGCCTCCCCTGCGTTGTCTTATCGTTCCGCACATTGATTACGAACGCGGCGCGGAGGCCTACGCGACGGCGTATCGACTGCTCAGGCAGACGCCTGCGCCGACCACGGTCTTGGTGTTTGGCGTGGCCCACATGGGCCCCCCGGTTCCGTTCACGCTCACGCGCAAACACTTCGAAACGCCGCTCGGGACGTTGAAGACCGATAGCGCTGCGGTCGAGCGTTTGGCGGCGGCGTGTTCATGGGATCCTTTCGAGTACGAACTCATCCATCGCACCGAGCATTCCATCGAATTGCAAGCCGTGTTGCTGGCGCATTTACTAGGGCCGGATGTGAATCTGGTTCCCGTTCTCTGTGGGGATTTTGAAGGCGAGAACGAACGCGGACACGCGCCGATCGACGCGAAAGTCGATCGTTTCCTCGACGAATGCCGTAAACTCGTAGCCGAAAGCGAGGGCAGGACGCTCGTGATCGCTGGGGCCGACTTGGCCCACGTAGGCAGGCGCTTTGGCGACGATTTCGAGATCGACGAGGACGTCATCCGGTCCATTGAGAAACGTGACCGCGAAGATTTGGCCCATGTCACTTCCTTGGACCCGCAAGGCTTTTACCGGTCTGTGATGAAAGACGTCAACGCCCGACGCGTCTGCGGCCTCAACTGCATCTATTCGGCGCTGCACGCCGTCGCCGGCATCGCCTCCACATCGGAGCTTGCCTACTACGGGAGCGCCCCTGATCCCGCTGGCGGAATCGTTTCCTTCGCCGACGTTGTGCTACACTGATCTCTTCCGTCTGTGGAACCCACTGGTCTCCCTGCGGGACAACTGCACCCTGGGAAATGGTTGGCTGGAGAACCGACATGACGCTTTTCGAGGAATTCCGCTGGCGCGGCATGCTGAATCAGTTCACGCACCCGGAGTTGGAACAATTGCTGGAGAAAGAACCGCTGACGTTGTATTGCGGCTTCGATCCCACCGCAGACAGCTTGCACATCGGCAGCCTGCTGCCCATCATGGCCTTGATGCATTTCCAGCGGCGCGGCCACAAGCCGATTGCGTTGGTCGGCGGCGCGACGGGTCTGATCGGCGACCCTAGTTTCAAAGCGGCCGAGCGTTCGCTGCTGACCAAGGAGCAGGTCCAGATAAATCTCGACGGCATCCGCGCGCAACTCGAACGCTTCCTGAGCTTCGACGGCGCGAACGCGGCGGTCATGGTCAACAACGGCGATTGGTTGTGCCAGTTTCCGCTCGTTGATTTCCTGCGCGATGTCGGCAAGCACTTCTCGGTGAACGTGATGCTCTCGCGCGAGAGCGTGAAGCAGCGCCTGCATGATCGCGATCAGGGCATCTCGTACACGGAATTCTCCTACTCGCTGTTGCAGGCCTACGATTTCCTGCACTTGCACGACGCCCACGGCTGCCGTCTCCAGATCGGCGGCAGCGATCAATGGGGCAACATCGTCGCGGGCATGGATCTCACGCGCCGCCTGCGCCAAAGCGAGACCTTCGGCATGACCTTCCCCTTGATCACCAAGTCGGACGGCAGCAAATTCGGCAAATCGGAATCGGGCAACATCTGGATCGACGCCGCACGCACGTCGCCGTACAAGTTCTACCAGTTCTGGATCAACCAAGCCGATAACGACACGTCGCGCCTGTTGCGTTACTTCACGTTCATGTCGCCCGAGGAAATCGAAGCGCTCGATCGCGAGCTGACCGAGGCGCCGGAAAAACGCACGGCGCAGCGCCGCCTCGCCGAAGAGGTGACGCGCATGGTGCACGGCGAAGACGCCCTGCAAAACGCCATCCGCGCGTCGCAGGCAATGTTCGGGGGCGAGTTGACGGGGCTCGACGACGCCACGTTGGAAGACGTCTTCAGCGAAGTGCCGTCGGCGGAATTTCCGCGCGCGACGCTCTCCGGCGATCGTCTCTTGCTCGACGTGTTGATCGAGGCGGGCGTGTTCAAGAGCAAGGGCGAAGCGCGACGGCTCGTGCAAAACGGCGGCCTTTACCTGAACAACCTACGCATCGACGCGGAAGATACGCGCCTCACCGAACAATCTCTCTGCTCGAATCGCATGGCCGTTGTGCGAACCGGAAAGAAAAATTATCATTTGCTGAAATTTGGAGAGTAGAGACTGGGGAACCCTTTTTGAAAAAAGGGTTCCCCAGACCCTTCCCAAAAACTTTTCACGGTTTGTACCTGTGTCTGATCATCAAGGAAGCGCGAAGCCGGTAAAAGTTTATGGAAAGGGGTGTGGGGAAAACCTCTTTCCAAAGAGGTTTTTCCCGCATATCCTGGAGGACTTAACGCATGTACATACAAGTCATCGGTTCTGGAAGTTGGGGTTTGGCGCTGACGCGACTCCTGGCGCTCAACGGACACCGCGTGCGCCTGTGGTGTCGCAAGGAAGATCGCCCAGACGAATTGCGCGCGCTACGACACAGCCCTGTGTTTCTGCCAGAAGTATATCTTCCCGATTCCGTCGAAGTCGTCGATGACGTTGATCCAGAGGTCGAGATGGCCGTGCTGGCCGTGCCCTCGCACGCGATGCGGACTGTCGTCGAACGCTACCCGCTCTCGCCGAAAACCATTCGCGTCAGCGTTGCCAAAGGGATCGAAAACGATTCCCTCAAACGCATGAGCGAAGTCATTCAGGAAGTTTCCGGTCCCTGCACCGTCGTTTCCCTATCGGGGCCAAGCCACGCCGAAGAAGTCGGGCGCGACCTCCCCGCATCGATCGTGGCGGCTTCTCCGAACGGGGCGGCTTGCCGTATCGTGCAGGAGGCGTTCACCGCGCGCACCTTCCGCGTATACACGAGCCCGGATCAGGCGGGCGTCGAGCTCGGCGGCTCCGTCAAGAACGTCATTGCCATCGCGGCGGGCGTTTGCGACGGCTTTGGCTTGGGCGACAACGCCAAGGCGGCCCTCATCACGCGCGGCCTTGCCGAGATCGCCCGTCTTGGCGCGGCGATGGGCGCCGACCCGTTGACGTTTGCGGGACTGAGCGGCATGGGCGACCTTATCGTCACGTGCGCCAGCCGTCACAGTCGCAACCGCGCGGTCGGCGAGCAGATCGCTTCGGGCAAGACCCTCGAAGAGATTCAGGGCGCGACCCC
>JAKJDA010000225.1 GCA_022706165.1 Candidatus Hydrogenedentota bacterium
TAGGCCCCGCCGAATTTGCGCCCTATCTCCCAACGGGCGCGTTCGAGGATCATGAGGAGCCTGCTAAGGTCGCCGCCGCGCGTGCCGGGGGCATAACTCACTTGGAAATGACGCGAACCCGACTTTCCGAAGTTTCCTTCGACGGCTTCTTGGCGAAGGGCGTTCTCGAATTTCTGGCGAAGGCCTGGACGGTTGGGCTGAACTTCCAGCACCCATTCCCACTGCGCCAGCGCCGAAGCCAAGTCGTTCTGCCGGAAGTATGCTTCGCCCAGAAGTTCCCGCGCGTCGATGCTCTGCGGATCGAGTTCCACGGCCTCTTCGAGCCGGAAGGCGGCATCGGCCACAAGGTCCTTGCGCAGGCAGTAAAATCCGAGCTGCGTCAACGGCAACGCGTTTCCCGGATCGACGCCGATGGCCAGCCCAAGCGTCTCAATGGCAGCGTCCAAATCGTTGTTCTTTGCCGACTCGTTGGCTTGAGCCTGATATGCGTTCGAAAGGTTGCGCTTCACGGTGGCATTGTCCGGAGCCAGATCGTACGCCTTTTTGAAGGATGCGATTGCCGAGACGTACTGCTTCGCGTTGTATTGTTCGACGCCGGCGGCGTTGAATTCGCTTGCCGTGGGTTGCGCCGAGGCGGTCGCCGCCGCGACAACGGCCAGCAATACGCACAACACGCCGCAGGCTCTGCGCATGGCATCCTCCAGACCAACAGACGGCATCATGATTGCACGATGGCGATGGCGTCTATCTCCACAGGAATCCCTTTGGGAAGTCGCGCCGCCTGTAACGTGGTGCGCGCGGGAAAATCCGCCAAAAAACATTCCGCGTACACTCGATTCAGTTCAGGGAAGTCGTTCATGTCGACGAGATAGACGGTCGTTTTGACTACATGATTCAAATCGGCTCCTGCCGCGGCGAGCACGGCCTTGAGGTTTTCGAATGTCAGCCGGACGCACTCTTCGAAAGAGCCTTCAAGCGCGTTTCCCTCTCGGGTGAAGGGGCCCATGCCCGAAACATAAAGGAACCCGCCCGCCGACACGGCATGAGAATAGGGGCCGACCGCAGGCGGAGCATCTTTTGCCTCAATACAGGTCTTGTTCACGCTATCCTCCACGACGCGTTTGCGGCGTCGTCCCAAGACGGTGTTACACGCGCCCAAAAGGTAGCATACGTTGTCCCATGCGTCAAGAACGCCGAGAGTTTCCGGGGGCATGCCGCTTGTTTTTCGCGTGATGCTCCGGGTGATCGGTGGTGTGGGTATGGCCGTGGTCGTGGCCGTCTTGGTGCAAACGATTGTGCAAGGCGCGATAGGCGCCGGTCAGCACGAGCCGCATCCGCTTGCGCGCGGCATCGTCGGCGCGCGTAGCCATCGTGTCGAAATACGCGATAGCGCCCTCGATCTGTTCGAGAATGGTCAGCGCGTCCGCAGCAGCGAAGAAGGTCGACCCCTCGACCGGAACGGCCACCGGTGACGTGTGCGCGGCGACGATCTCGTGCTTGTCCGGATAGTGCCCGCGCACAAGCAGCGCCAGCCACGAACTCTTGTCGATTTTCACGCGCCAATGTCCGGCGTCTTGTTTGGGCTTGATGCGTTTGCTCTCGCGGATTTCGCCGTTCACGACCAGTTCGACGCGCGACATGGGCACGGTCACGCTGGCCACGTTCCATTCGACATCCACGGTGCCGCCGCTATGGGACATGGCGATGCGCGAGCCGGCGGGTTTGCCTTCGACCGAAAATTCCACAAGCGGCCCGTAGGTCACGAAGGTGTTGCCGGAACGCACGGCGTCCTTCCATGCATCGTAGGTGAACTCGCGACCCTGCGGAAGTTTGGCGTACGTGCGCACCGTGCCAACGCTCGTGTCGGCACTCATCTTGTCCGTGCCCGCGACGGCGGGGATAAAGTGGCCGCAGTTGAGATAACGATACCAGTCGGACAGCGAATACGGATCGATGCCGCCGTAGTGCCAGCCCCACGAAGCCATCTCGATAGCGTCGGCATTGCCGGTAATGATCGTGGCCGCGTGTTCGGCGCGCGGATTCGGGAAATGCGGAATGACGACGACGCCGCCTTGCTTGCGGCATTGCTGGGCCCATTCCGTCAACAAAATCGCGACCGGATCGCCGAGCGCGGCTTCGTCGGGCCCGCCGCTGCACATCGGCGCAATGAGGGGGCCGTTATAGCCGACCAGCGAGATGTGGCCGAGCGTGTGCTGGCGGTTCTCCGAGCCGACGCGCACCAAATACTCGCCCTCTCCGCCCGCTTCTTTCGAACCAAAGGTGGTCTTGCCGTCGAAGTCGCCGACGTTGGTCATCAACTCGCCCCACTGGCTTGCCAACAGGTTGACGACGTTGATGCCCTCGCCTGCGCCTTCGAGTTCTGCGGTCGGCGGCGATAGGAAATGGACGTGCGTGTCCGCCGTCACCCAGCCGCGCTCGCGCCAAGGCAGTACGCGTTCCAGCGTGAAGGTGACGTCTTTTGTAGCGGCGGTGACCTTGACGGCCTTGCGGATCGGCTTGATCTCAAGTCCCTTGCTGATCTCGACATACACCGTACCCAATGGCAGATCAATAACCGTCTCGCCAGGGATATAGGTACAGAAATGCTTACGCTCGTTTAGAAAGTCGACACTATAGTCTTCAAACCACTGTGGATTCGGCATGCGGTGTCGATCGACCGGCGCAAGATATTCACCTGCTTCGCCGTGGACGTGCAGCTTCACAGCGACCAGCTTTGCGCTCCCCTTCTCGACGACTCGCAGGCGAACGCGTTGTGTCGCGGGGGCCAACGGCACGAGCGCCTTGCGTCTGCCCAGTGCGCTTGCAGGAACGGTGGAGCCGTCCGCGAAATGAAAACGCGCCTCGGGGTGCGCCGTGTACTCAACGATGAACTCATTCGGACGCACCTCGGGCGTCTTGTTGTTGTAGGTATCGCTCCAACGATCGTTTGGATAGTCGAACTTCGGCATGACGGATATGACTTGTCCGAGGTCGAGCCGGATTTGCTTCAGCACGCCTTGCGGCGACAGCGTCGGATCGAACGATTCGCCCTTGGGCAAATGCCAAACGGCTTTCTTCCTCGTTTCCCAGCGCAAAGGCATCGAGGCGACCTTGCCCGCCGTTACCGCCGAGATCACCACCGGCGCATACGGTTCGACACGTAACCCAACGATGGGCTTGCTCGGGTGCGGGTTTTCCCACGCCCACAACCAGTTCACCCAGGGCGCCCAATCCGCCTGCACCACGCGCTGCTGTGACTGCCCCCAGGAGAATTGCGATCCGGGCTGGTCCGTCAACGACCGTACGGGGTGCGGCTTTTGGGGGCCGACCGCCTCAAAACAAACCTCGCCCCAACACACGCGTTGCAGCATCCCAATTTGGCGTCGCTGAAGGATGGGCACGGCTACCTCGGTCCCGTCGGCATACATGAAGACGTAGTCCGCGACGCATTCGTTCAACCGTCCCACCCCGCGCGTCGGCGAGACGAACCCGTCCTTGTTTCGTTCGGGAGACACGAAGTCGGTTGTGTGCATGAACACCAGCCACGGCGCCTTGAACCCGCGCCACGTCTCTGTGATGGGCCTGTCGACGGCAAGAATGACGCGGGTGATGTCGAAGGGCACGCCCCAAGCGGTGCAGGGACCGTTGGGCGCGTGCGCAGCATTGTTGCACATAGCATCGGAGGTTCCCTTCCGGGCAAGCGTCTTCACCGTGCAGGTTCCCGTTAGCGGGAGTGGCGTGAACAAAGGCGAGCGAGGACCGTCGTGTATTTCGGACATAACGCTTTCCTTTCGGAAGTTTCAGATACACGCTATTCGCTTCTGGACATGCGCGCTTGCCGCTGCGATGAGTCATCGGCATTTCGCACGCAGCGCGCGAAAACCGGCCGTTACGCGAGAGAAATTCCCTGCATGCTTTCCTTGATCACGCTCGCGGAATGACGCATCGCGACCGTCTCTTCGTCGCTCAACGTGGCGACAATGCGGCCCTCGATGCCGTTCTGGCCGACAACACAGGGAAGACTCATGCAAACGCCCTCGATGCCGTATTCGCCCTCGAACGGCACGCTGACGGTCAAAACCGTTCGCTGATCATCGAGGATCGTCTCGCAAAGATGCTGGATGACGATGCCAATCGCCGAACTGGTGAAACCCTTGCGCGCTATCACTTCCCGTCCGGCGAACCGAACGCGCTCAAACAAGGCGTTCATCGCTCCCTCGTCAAAAGACTTTCCAAGAACAGGCCGTTCCCGCAGCCGCAAACCGCCGATCGAGGCGTTGCTCCAGATCGGAACCTCCGAATCGCCGTGTTCCCCGAGAATGTAGGCATGCACCGATCGAGGATCCACGCCGTAGTGCTGCCCCAGCAAAGCCCTGAAGCGCGACGTGTCCAGCATCGTGCCGGTGCCGATGACCCGAGACCGAGGACGCTGACTGAGCTGCTGGATGACATGCGTGATGATGTCAACGGGATTGGTGGCCACCACCAATATGGCATTGGGGGCGTGCCGATCGAGTTCCGCGACGATCTCGCGAAAAATGGCGACGTTCCGATTCAGGAGATCGAGGCGCGTTTCGCCCGGCTTGCGTCCCGTCCCTGCCGACACCACCACCAGTTGCGAAGACCCCAGAGAAGCGAATGAGCCCGACCGCACGGTGACGGGCTCTGCAAGGGAAGCGCCATGCATAAGATCCATCGCCTCGCCTTCGGCGCGCTGCTCGTCCTTATCGACCAGAATCATCTCGCTGACGGTGTCGGCGTTGAACATGCCGTAGGCCGCCGCCATGCCGACCTTGCCGGCGCCCAGGATGCCAACGGTCCGCTTCTGAATCATGTCATAATCTCCGCGTTTCGGGTTGTCATGAACGCACGGGACGATTACACTACATGCATCGTGACAAATCAAGCGTCGCGGGCTTTCGCGAGACCGGCAAGCGCCGATTCGCCAAAGACGCGCATGCAGAACAGGAGATGCGACATGATCGCGAGCATTCGCCGTGCGGCGGTTCTGGGTTCAGGCGTGATGGGCAGCGCAATCGCCGCGCATTTGGCAAACGCCGGCATCCCAACCCTCATGCTGGACATCCTTCCGCCGGGCCTTGACGGCGTGGACGCGAAAAATCGCGCCAAGCGGAACAGTATCGCCGAGACGAACCGAAAGGCCCTGCTCAAGACAAAGCCCTCGCCTCTCTACCTTAAGGATAACATCGAGCGTATCGAGACGGGCAATTTTGAGGACGACCTGCCCCGCATCGC
>JAKJDA010000226.1:0-244 GCA_022706165.1 Candidatus Hydrogenedentota bacterium
CGGGGTTAACGGAGCGCCGCCGGCAAGGTATTCCGTCACGCGGCCATCCTTCTCCTGCACGCGGACAGACAGTATCTTTTTTCGAGAGGCGTCCTCTGCGACGTAGGTGGTCTTCCTGTCGGGATCGATGTGCCAACTATGAATGCCTCTTCCCGCCGATCCGCCCCCGATATGCAACAACAGCACCGTCGAGGTCGGGCTGTTGGCTTCGTCGGGAGAAAAGGAGGCGGTGACTTTGAGGCGG
>JAKJDA010000226.1:254-4903 GCA_022706165.1 Candidatus Hydrogenedentota bacterium
CTCCCAGCGGGTGTTAAGTTCGTCGGGGGAAAAATGGACCAGCGTCTTCTGCCGGCCGCCGAAAAACTGCTCCGGCCAATGGCACTGCTCGCAGGTGTCCTGAGACGGCCTCAGGTTCCGCACCGGCGCGGGGATAGGGGTTTCGTAGGTATGGGCGAAAACGGCAAGGACTTGCCGCAGCCCCGAAATCTTGGCCTGAACGAACCACGGCGCGCCGGGACCGATATGGCAATCCGCACAGCTCACGCGCGCGTGCGGCGAGCGGACATAGGCGGTGTATTCCGGTTCCATCACGGTATGACACACCGTTCCGCAAAACTCCGGCGAATCCATGTATTCCACGCCTTCGTAGCTGACAATGGAAATGATAAGCAAATTTACGGCGGTGATCGCCACGAAAAGTCCTGCGACGCGGCGCGTGTGCGCTTTGTTGAGATCAATGACCGGATATGCTTCTCTGGAAGCGTCATCCCGCGAAACGCCCTGCCGAGCGGCGCGGCGCTTGTCCCAATACGCGCCAATCGGAACCAACAACAGCCCCATGACAAAAACCGCCGGAAGAACAAGAAACGTCATGATCGAAATATAGGGCGACTCCGTGATCTGCAGGAGCGTCACCACGAAAAGCCCCACAATCACCAAGCCGGTTGCGCTGGCGATTGTTCCTCCCAACAGCGTGATAACGTTACGGCCAAACAACGTCATCAAAGCGGAAAGCCAAGGACTCTTCCTGTGGTGCATAAACACGCCTCGCTTCTTTCAGTTTGGGCGCGCCCCGGTCGCGCCTCCCCTCTCCACGCCATATTTCGCCCGGGGCTAAAATTCCGGCGGAAAACCGTTACTGCACTTCTTCTCCTAAAAAGCGCACAGCGCCGCAACATAGTCCTTGCTGCCGTCGTTGGCCCAGGGGTCGAGTTGGGCGGGGTCTTTGAGTTGTTGGCCGCGGAAGCGCGGAACGCTGAGGAAGCCGCTGGCGATGTCGGGGAGCGCGGTCATGTCGCTCCAGAGTTTTTCGAATTGCGCGACGGGGTACACGTCTTCTTGGCCGTGGCCCCAGCGGCGTTTGACGTCTTTGATCGTGACGTAGGTGGGGATGTGCTGCGCCATGGCGCGTAGTGCGCGCGCAATCTTTTCCTCGGGGCCGAGCAAGTCGTTGCGCACTAAGCCGAGGGCATCGAGCAACGGATCGATCTGTATCCACGTCGTCATCGAGTTGTAGTAACGCAGCTTGAACTCGTCTTCCTCGCGCGGCTGGGCGAGTCCTTCGAGCAGCCGCACGCGTCCGTTCACGCGCGCCAAACCGCCGCCGCGATCATCGATGCGTCGCGGCACGACCTCGAAGGTCAGCGTGTTGCCGCCGTCGAGGTGGTGACCCAGCGCGATTGGGTCGAGGTCCGCGCCGAGCGTGTCGATGTTGTGCAACATGATGGTGTCGACGTTCGGGCATTGTTCGAGCACGCGCGCGAGCACGCCGTTGCGCAGCAATGCGGGGACCTCGTACCAATGCCCCGGCGGGTTGAATCGCTGCAATGCGACGTTGTCGACGTAGTCCGATCCCTCGCCCTTTACACGCGCCCAATCCATCAACGCCGCGCGCACCGCATCGCGCACTTTTTGCTTTTGCTCATCAAGCGCTTCTTGAGGCATTTCCTCCCACAAGAACATCAAGTCGCGCACCATCGGCACGAGGCGTTGGCAAATCGAACGCCCCGGCGAGAGGAACACGGGGCCGGCATGGCCGTAATTATGGCTTGCACGCAGGTGTTTTTCCGTGGCCGCGTGGGTGAGGTAGCTGGTCGACACGATGTGCGGGATGGGCGCGCCGTAGCGCTGCATGACGCGCCGGGTCTTTGCGAGATGGATCTCGAGAAAACTGCGGTGGCGCCCGTGCAGCATCACAAAGGGATTGAGCGCCTTGATCACGCCCGCGCCCCGAGTCCAGCGGCTGCCCACGCCGGCAGCCAACGACAATACCGCGACACGGCCTTCACCCAGGGCCTGTTCCCCGCGCGCACGACACGTCTCGACGCGGTGGTAGTGCGCGATTTCGTCGTCATGCACGTCCTCGATTTCGGTCTCGACCGACAGGCGATTGTGCGCAAGCCCGATGCGGCCTGCGCGCAGATCGGCGCGGATTTGCTCATGTTGGATATCGTCGAAACCGTTTTGCTGCTTGATGCTCTCCGCTTCGGCGTCCCACGCGATGCGCTCCGTTTGCGAGGCGGGATCGGACACGCGAAACAGGTTGCTCACCATCGTGCGCAACAACGCGAACGCCTCGCCGGACTGACTGGTGCGCTCCGTAACATGGTCGAATTCAGCCCGGCGAAGGTATGAGATGCTCTCGGGGCGCGCACGCACGAGCTCGGGAATCTGAAGCGCGTAGTATCGCGAGGGCATAACGGCATGCTCACCCTGCAACAGAGTCGCGTCCGTGCCGTTTCGATTGATGTCAAACATATACACGACGGGATCCATCGCGAAAGGCAGGGCGTCGTCCCATTCCTGTTTTGTCGCGCGCAGGATATCGAGGACGCCCTCACGAAACTCGGCGCACCGCTCCGGAGCGCACCACATCGCCATGCCGCCGCCGGACATGCCGCCGAGCATTAGGAACCCCCAGAAATCCGCGCCAAATCGTTCCCGCACGCGCGCGATGAGGGTCTCCGTGAAGTGGTTCGTGACCCACGGAATGATCGTCTTGAGCGGGCCGTCCCAATTGCGCTGGGTAAGTTCGCCCAGTGCGCGCATGTCGCCGCTGCGCAGGGCGGCGAGGATGCCCTCAAAGATTGCGCGCATGTCCTGCCGCGCACGCCACTCGGCCTCGGCGCGAAGCAGATACTTCTCCGTGACCATTTCGAGAATCGGCCCAACGTTCTGCGCCATGCCGCCGTGCACGACGACCAGCGATCGCACAAGCCGGTCATGTATCTTCGGGTGCAACGCCGCGTCGCCAAGCAACGTATGCTGCGGCAGGAGCGCCCCGCGACTAACGCCGTACTCGGGATCATCTTCGACAGCCAACGCGCCTTCGATAACCTTCAGCCCAGGCCACACGCCGCCGGAATCCTGCCAGCCGCCGCCGGAGCCGCCCAACCATTCGCCCAAGATCGCGCGCGACGCGATCAAGCGCCGCGCCTGCTCATCGTGCGTGTCGGTGAAGGCGCGCGTTTGTCCCGTGGCGCGCATCAAGACGCTGACGATGGAGGCCAACAGGTTCGTGGACACCGCCAAGCGCGATCCCTTCGGGATATCGTTCACGGAGGTGACCAGTTCGATCCCCATGCCCAGGCCAACGACGCGCCCTAGAATGGCGGCGACGGACTGATCGGCGCCTTCAAAAGAAGGAGGCACGAGGCCCGATGCGATCACGCCGGCTTTCAACAAACTCAGGTAATCGTTGCCGAAGTTGAAGAGATCCCGCAGATCGGTGATGTCTTTCGTGACATTCAGGTCGATACTCGTAATGCGCAGCACAGGCTCGGGGATAACGCGCACAAACGACTGCACCGGCGGGCGCGTCTCGGTGTCGCGTCCATACACGCCGAGGTTCACGGAAATGTTGAGGACCCGCGCGCCTTCGGGATAGTCCATGCCCAAAAAGAAGATGTCGGACCAGCCGCTATGGCTGAGGTCGAGGCGCACCGGGGTTGTTTCGACGAGCACGGGATACAGCAGTGCGCCTTCCGGGCGTTGCAACAGTTCGGGGCGAATCCGCACGGGATGGTCGAGCGCATTGCCGACGCGAAACATCCAGCGATTGCCTTTGCTCTCGCGCACGCTGCGGCGCACTTGATCGAAGAGTGTCTGAAACGTGAGTTGATGGTAGGCGTCCGCAAGGGCGCTGCAGAGCGCCGCATCAAGTCCATTCACTTTAGCGGCAGCGCGAAACCGCGCGATGGCCTGCTCGAAACGGCGTTCGAGCAGATCGGCATAGCCATCGTATGGCACATGGCCGGTCGGCGGGACTTCCGGCGCTTCCGTGAGGAAAAAACGGTATGCAGCGTGCAAAAACAACAGCGCCCGCACGCGCTCGTAAAGGTTCGTTGCCGTGCGCCGAAAGGTTTCCAACTCCTCGCACTCCGCCAAGAGCTGCCCCGTCGTCATCGTCGCACATAACGCCCGGAACGGACGGTTGCGGATCGCCGAGTCGGCGCTTGTGATGGTTTCCAGCAGCGGGCCCACGGGTCAATGGTTCCCGATGCCGCGGCGCGATTGCGCCTCGGCGAGTGCATCGACCATCAGCGTGAGCAGGCTATCGTGATCGCGCCCTGTCAAGCTCAACGCGATTTGCGCCTGCACCATGCCGAACTTCGCGCCGATGTCGTAGCGGCTTCCCTTCACGTCAAGGGCGAGATAACGCTCTTGTTGCGCCAGTTCGTGCAACGCGGGCGTCAACTGCGCCTCGCCGTCGGCGGCCGCGCCAAGTTGCGTCTCTAGGATATCGAAGAGCGTCGGCGTCAGCACGTGCATGCCGAAAAAGCAGAGGTAGTGGCCCATGCGCAGCCCCGGCGTCTGTAACTCCAACTCGGCAACGCTGACCGAAGGCTTTTCAAGGATGCGTTCGATCTGATACAGACCGGGCGCGTCCGCAACACGTTTTCCGCTCACGGTTCCGTAATGCCCGATGAGATGTTCGCGCGTAGCAT
>JAKJDA010000226.1:4915-5246 GCA_022706165.1 Candidatus Hydrogenedentota bacterium
CCGCCGCAATCGCGCAGTCGGCTTGCGTCGCAGCGCGAATCACTTGCGCGGCACACCGCTGATCCGCCAGATCGGAAAGATAGAGATGGTCGTTGAGCAGCAACAGGAACGGTTCGCCGCCGACAAATTCGCGCGCGACATACACCGCATGCCCATAGCCTTTGGGTTCCTCCTGTACGGCGAAACGCAAGCGAGAAACGAGATGATCCAATCGCTCGGCCTGGGCACGGGCCCATTCATGCCCTTTGTACGCTTCGAGCAAGTCCGTGCGCAGCGCGGCGAACTGACGGCGATACTGGGCCTCGTCGCCCGGCGCACACACGACACAGAC
>JAKJDA010000227.1 GCA_022706165.1 Candidatus Hydrogenedentota bacterium
CTTCCCGCCCCGCCAGGGAAAGACGAATGCCCGTGCCAATGTAGCGTTGAATGAAGCGTAGCCGATAGGTCAAAATCAAGTGGGCGCCGAAAAGCAGGCACAACATGACTGGCCCCCACACAACGCCGTTGACCTTCGTCAAGACGGTCTCCAGCGATGTTAGAACTGTTTCCATGTAAGGAGCCCCCTGTTGGCTGCGAGGATTGTGCCGACGACGCGCGGGGATGTCAAGGGCCGCATCGGAACGGAACGGCGCGTGGCCCTCGGGAGATTCTATGGAGCCCATCACGGAAATTGTGGCGATCGACGGCCCGGCCGGCGCCGGAAAAAGCACGGTTGCGCGGCGCGTGGCCGATGCGCTGGGGTATGCCTTTTTGGACACCGGGGCAATGTACCGCGCGTCGACATGGTGGGCGCTGCGCCAGGGCGTGAACCTTGAGGACCCGGGCGCGCTGGCCGCCGCGACGCGCGAGATGCCGTTGGAACTGCGCGATGCCGACAACGGACTGCAGGTATTCGTGGGCGACCACGACATTACAAAGGCCATCCGCACGCCCGAGGTCACGCGCGAAATATATCGTCTCGACCAAGTGCCCCAGGTCCGCGAACACCTCGTCGCATTGCAGCGGCAATACGGGGCGCGCCGCCCAACAGTCGCCGAAGGCCGCGACATGGGCACGGTGGTTTTTCCTGCGGCCAAATGCAAGGTCTTCCTCGATGCCTCGCTCGACGAACGCTCCCGGCGCCGTTTGGCCGAATTGCAGGCCCGCGGCATCGCCGTCGATTTCGAATCCCTCCGCGCGGAGATTCACGAGCGCGACGAGAAAACCCGCTCCCGGGCCGTGGCGCCATTACGCCGCGCCGCGGACGCTATCCTGGTGGACACGACGCACATGACTATCGATCAGGCTGTCGAGACGATCGCGGCCTTGGCCCACGCCGCCCTGAATGCCAAAAATAATTGATTTTTTGGTGGCGTTTAAGGCAATATTTATATATGCGGCATGATTAACCTATAAACTGGGATGCGGTGCGTCCGCGTTTGAAGGTCAATCCAAGCGCAAAAGGGGATATGCATGCCTGTGCATTGGGTGGATGTCACGATTCCCATGCATCCGAACATGACGGTATGGCCGGGCGATCCGCCTTTTGCGTTCCACCCGTCACGGCGGATTGCCTCGGGCGATAGTTGCAACGTGTCGACGCTGACCTGCGGTACGCACATCGGCACGCACATCGACGCGCCGTGGCATTTCGAGGACTCGGGCTCCCGCTTGGACGCTGTCGATACGTCGATCTTTTTCGGGCCGGCCACCGTGATATCCCTGCCCGATCTCAAGATTATCACCGCGAACGATTTGCCCGTCGCTCCGTTGCCCCCTCGGGTGCTGTTCAAGACCCGCAACTCCCATTTCCCCGTGGACGGCCCGTTTCGGACCGATTACACGGCGTTGTCTCCATGCGCCGCGCAACGTCTGGCGGATGATTCGGTTCGTTTAGTTGGTGTAGACTACCTGTCGGTGGCGCCCTATAAGCAGGTTGGACAGGACACCCACCATATTCTGCTGCGCCGCAACATCCTCGTGGTTGAAGGACTGCTGCTCGACCGGGTCAAGCCGGGCGAGTGCTTATTTACGGCGCTCCCGCTGGCACTGAGGGGAGCTGATGGCGCGCCGTGCCGCGCATTCGTCGGATGGGAAGAGAGGAACGCGTGACGAACCCCGAATCCATGAAAAACGTGTTGGCGGTGGTCCTTGCCGGCGGAGTGGGGGAACGCCTGCATCCCCTGACGCGCCACGACGCGAAGCCGGCGGTTCCCTTTGGCGGCATGTATCGCATCATCGACTTCACGCTTTCCAACTGCATCAACTCGCAATGCCGCAAGGTGCAGGTGATCGTCCAATACAAATCCCTTTCCTTGTCGCGCCACATTCGCGGCGGCTGGAACATCAACCATCCGGAATACGACGACTTCGTCGAAGTGCTGGCGCCGCAACAACGCGTTGGCGACACCTGGTATCTCGGCACGGCCGATGCCATTTACCAGAACCTGTATTCGGTCGAGGCGGAAAACCCCGAACAGGTCATCATCCTGTCCGGCGATCATCTGTACAAGATGAATTACCGGAAAATGCTCGCGTTTCATCGCCGCGTCGGGGCCGACATGACGGTGGCCGCCATCGAAACGCCTCTTCAAGAGGCCTCCCGCTTCGGCGTGCTTGAAATCGACACAGAAACCCGCGTCATTGGCTTCGAGGAAAAACCCAAACATCCGCATCCCGTGCCCCAGAATCCCGGGATTGCCCTTGCCAGCATGGGCATCTACATTTTCAACACCAACGTCCTGCGGGAAGCGCTGTTCGAAGACGCCCGCCAGACGGATTCCTCCCACGATTTCGGCAAGGACATCATCCCGCGTCTCATCAAAACCCACCGCGTGTTCGCGTATATGTTCCAGGACGAGAACAAGAAATCGGCCCGCTACTGGCGCGACGTGGGCACGCTCGATTCCTATTGGGAAGCGAATATGGAATTGGTTGCCGTAGACCCTCTCTTCAACCTCTACGACAAGGACTGGCCGGTTCGCACGCGGTTTTCGACTTCTCCCCCCGCAAAATTCGTGTTTGGCGATCCCGGCGTGCGCTTCGGCGTGGCGGTGGACTCGATCGTGAGCCCAGGATGCATTCTCAGCGGCGGCATGGTGCGCCGAAGCGTCCTGTCGCCCGATGTGCGCATCAACAGCTACTCGCTGGTCGAGGAGTCCATCCTCATGCACGGCGTTCGCGTTGGCCGACACGCCCGCATCAAACGAGCGATTATCGAGGCCGGCGTATCCATTCCGGAAGGCATCGTCATCGGCCATGATCCCGCCGAGGACGCCCGGAGGTTTCACGTAAGCGAAAAGGGGATCGTCGTGGTCACGACCGACATGACGTTCACGCCTTCCGCTCCCTCGCCGCAAAACTTTTCCCATGCGCCAATCGACGCGAAAGGGCAATCGGAGCCTCAGGCTCTTCCTGCAAAGTAGCACGGGCAAGATCGCTGCGTTGCCCCTGCGGCGCAGATATCAAAGACGGCGCAGCCCGGCGCCTGCGATCTACGGCTTGAACGCGTTGTAGATGGCCCGCACGGCCGTGTCGAGATCGTTCTCTTCCACCCCGATGATGATGTTGTTTTCCGAGGACCCTTGATCGATCACGCGCAAATTGACCTTTGCATCGGCCAGGGCGACGCATAGACGCGCGGCAACGCCCACATGGCCGGCCATCCCTTGTCCCACAGTCGCAATGATGGCGAGCCCCGGAGTGAGCGTCACGCGATCGGGTTCGCAAACGCGTTCGATCTCCTTGAGCACGGCGTGACCATGGTTGGCGAGTTCCTCATCCTTGATGATCAACGAAATGGTGTCGATGCCCGTGGGCATGTGCTCAAAACTAACGCCATGCGCCTCGAGGACGGACAGGACCCGGCGTCCAAATCCGCGTTCCCGGTTCATCAACGTTTTCTCGATGTTGATCATCGTGAAGCCTTTCCGCCCCGCGATGCCGCAGACGGGATGAGTGGCTTCACGCTCCGCGACGATCATCGTGCCGGGCGCCTCGGGCTCCTTGGTGTTGCGGATGTTGATAGGGATGCGCGAAGCGCGCACCGGAAAGATCGCTTCGTCGTGCAGCACGTTTGCGCCCATGTAAGAAAGCTCGCGCAATTCGCGGTAGGTCACCTCGTCAATATGCTTGGCGTCCGGAACGATGCGCGGATCCGCCATGAGAAAACCCGAGACATCCGTCCAATTCTCATACAAGACCGAGTTCGAGGCGCGCGCCACGATCGCCCCGGTCACGTCGCTCCCGCCGCGCGAAAATGTCTTGATACGGCCATCGGGCGTCGCCCCGTAAAACCCCGGTATCACAAAAAGACCGGGGCCCTTGAGAGCCTCCCCGAGCAAGACGTAGGTCCGCGGATCCAAGACGCCCTCTTCATCGAACTTGATATAGTCCGCCGGGTCCACGAACGCAGCCCCCAACAGCCCGGCCATGAGACGTCCGCTCAGGTACTCGCCGCGCGACGCCATAAAATCAGGTTCGGGATGGGAGAGCCCGCCGGCGGCGATTTCCTCCAGCAAACGCTCGATGTCAAAAGGCTGATTCAACTCCTGCGCCAGCTGCATAAAGCGTTCGGCAATCATGCCTCGGGGCTGGGAGGGATCAAGCCCCTGCTGGCTCATGCCGTGCCACAAATAGAGGAGATCGGTGATTTTCTTGTCGTCCGGGGAACGTTTGCCGGGAGCCGATGGCACGATAAAACGCCGCTCCGCCTTGGCTCGAACAATCGCTGCAACGGCGCGAAAACAACTCGCATCCGCCAACGAAGTGCCGCCGAATTTGCAGGTGATGCTGTCCATGGTCTCCTCGCTTCTCTGTTTCGATTCGTTGTCGTTCGCTTTTCCGATGGCATCGACGCGCGGGAACGCGCCGTGAGACAAGTCTATTGTTGCAGACGGTTGGTGACGATACGCACGAGATCGTTGTAGGTGACGTACAAAATCAACGCCACGATCAGCACCAAGCCCGCTTGCTGCACCCATTCCTGGATTCTGAGACTCACGGGCTTCCGGCGCACGCCTTCGATGGCCAAAAACACGAGTTGTCCTCCGTCCAGCACGGGCAAGGGCAACAGATTGAAGACGCATAGGTTGACGCTGATGAAAGCGGTCATTTCCAGCAGCCACGTATATCCCATGCGCGCGGCGCCGGTGGTCGCCTGATAGATCAGGACGGGGCCGCCGAGTTCCTTGGGCGTCACGTTTCCGGTCGTCAGGCCGATCAACGTCTCCATGGTCACGCTCAATGCGCGAATGCCGCGCGCGAACGCCTCGGGAACGACCTGCGCGGGAGGAACGCGCTGATACGTCATCTTCGTGTCCCATTCCATGCCCACCGCGCGCACTTCGTCAATGGCAACGACAACCTGTTTGGTCTCGCCTTTGCGAAGCAGCCCGAACCAGACATCGGGACGCTTGATCGTCAACGTAACGGTTTGTCCGGGGCGGTCCTTTTCATAGCCGCGCAACAGAACGGGCGTCGCGGGTTGGCCATCAATCGCCACGACGACGTCTCCAGCCCGCAAATCCGTCTTCTCCTTCATGTCCGGAGTAGTGCCCAGTACGGTAAGGGGAGCGTCTTGGGATTTCTCCATTTCCTCATCGAGCCAAGGAAAAAACCGGACTCCTTTCAT
>JAKJDA010000228.1 GCA_022706165.1 Candidatus Hydrogenedentota bacterium
CCGCCCGTGCCCGCCAATCCGACCTGCGCCAACCCGGAAGAAGGCGTTTCGCGAAACGTGTT
Organism: Candidatus Hydrogenedentota bacterium; assembly: GCA_022706165.1. Classification (GTDB taxonomy): domain Bacteria; phylum Hydrogenedentota; class Hydrogenedentia; order Hydrogenedentales; family SLHB01; genus JAKJDA01. Next base: position 63 of record JAKJDA010000228.1, read on the forward strand.
GTTGCCCCACCGCAACAGGCCGCCGACGTTCGAAAAACTCGCCAAGGCCACTTGACCGATGGTGCGCGTCAACCCATTGCTGAACACGCCGCTAATCACGCCGTTGCTGCCGATGCTGAAGCTTTCCAACGTGCCGCGCGCAAAACCGTCCTGGTTCGACGCGGTGACGTCATTGTCACTGGCCAACTCCGTCACCGACGCGAAATTGAGATGAAACACGAACGGATCTTCCGGCAACGAGGGAGGCGATCCCAACACCGCGCCGCTGATCGAGACCGCCGTGGACGTGCCGTTCGTGTCGAGAAAACGGCCGCTGCTGTCAAAACGGACCGTTCCGGTTCCCACCGGCGTCCCATTGTAGGCGGCCTGCCACGTCCACGCGTTTTCTCCGCCCACCTGAACCGACTTCGTGAACGTCACATCCACATCGCGGGCCGTGCCCAGCGAATCATACGTCCGCACCGTCCGCGTCACCGTGTTCCCCGCGGCGGAACGCGAATCCAAGTTCCCAATGACCGTCACGTTGTCCGTCGCCCGGACAATCGACGTGCCCCCGACCGGAACGCGGAGATTCGTCACCACGCCCGACGCCGCAATCTCGCCGCTGGCGTCCGGCAGATACCCCTGCACGCGCATCCCCGTGCCAGGATCGATCAACTCGCCATCCGCGTTGATCGCGAACGTGCCGTCCCGCGTGAAATACTGACCCGTCCCGTCGCTCAGAACAAAAAAACCCGAACCCTGGATCGCCAGGTCCGACTGATTGCCCGTCGTGACCAAGGCGCCTTCCGTCTGGATCGTGTCGATGCTGCCCAGCTTCACGCCCAACCCGATCTGGGTCGGGTTGGTGCCGCCGAAATTGCCCAACGGCGCGGTTCCCACTTCGAGCGTCTGCGAGAACAAATCCTGAAACCCCGCCCGCGCCGCGCGAAATCCCGTCGTGTTTACGTTGGCGATGTTGTTGGCGATAACGTCCAGCCGGCGCTGATGCACTTGAAGACCCGTCACGCCCGTGTAAATTGCTGTTCCCATGCGAATATCCCCTTTTGGTTGTGTGGCGCCGCGTCAGTCGATCGACGGCGCCCGGGGCCTCCCCGAAGGGTCCGGCCCGCATTCCCTTGTGTTAGAACGCGACAGACTGGCGCTGCGAAGCCATGACCACCGCGCTATCGATGTTCGTAAAAACGGCGCTGTCCAACTCCTCGCGCGGAATCGCCGTGATCACCGTGCGATTCGGCACGCTGACCACCAGCGCGTACGCGTCCGAGATAAGCAACGTCTCACGCGCGCCCTTGGCCGCAGCCGCGTCCATCGCTTTTCCAATCTGCGCCTCGTCCGCTGCGGCAAGCCGAATGCCTCGCTCCAGCAACCGCGCCCGCGCGTGAGCCGAAAAACGCACCGGCGCGCAATCCTGTAACGCCTGATCGAATACAGAGGCAAACGACGCGCCGACAGGCCGCGAAGCCGTGCGGACCGCGCTCGCGCGCATCGTCTCGGCCGCGGCAGTCAGGTGAATCTTGTCTATCATGGCGCGATCCCCACGGAAAGGACATTCGCCATCGACACAACCTTGTCGCCCACGGCCAGATAAACCACGCTATTGTCCATGGTGACCGCCGACACCGCGCCCTGAACCACGTTCGCGTTCTCATCGAGCCCTGTGATCACATGTCCCACCAAAGAACTCGCCGAAATGAAGTTCAATTGGTCGATGTTGCCGCTCAGCCGCTCAAACGACTCGTTCAACGTGTTCATCTGCTCCAGCGCCGTGAACTGGGCAAGCTGCGCCAGCATCTGCGCGTTGTCCGTCGGCTCCATGGGATCCTGATTTTGCATCTGACTGACAAGCAGCCGCAGAAACATGTCCTTATCCATGTTCTGTTTGACGGGCGATGTCGCGCTGGCGGCGGTCGATTTTGCGGACTTGGCCGTCTCGGCGACCGTCATGCCCGCCGCCGCAATCTGCTGGGCCGCCTGCGCCCTTTTCTCCGGCGTCGGACTGAATTGGCCCAGGAAATTCGACCGAATCGACACCAATGCATTCATGGAACCACATCCTCCTTTCCAGCCCAAAGCGTCGCGCTCCAGGCATGTTCACACATAAACGTTCAGCGCGCCGTCATGACGCGCCGCCGCGCCCCGACGGACGCCCTCCAACGCGTCCTCGCCAAACGGAGCCTCAGCAAAACCCGTCCACGACGGCATCCGCTCCTGAGACATCCACGCCGCGGCATGACGTCCCATGTGCCCAAAAGCGCCTTGGCCGCCCGCATCGCCTGCGACCTGCACATGGGCCGCTTGAATGCCCTCGCGCTGGAGCATGTCCCGCAACCCCGAGGCCTGACTCTCGAGCGCCTCGCGAACCACGGGATTCCCCGACATCAAGCGCACCGTCACCACGTCACGGCTCGAAGTCACCTGAACGTGCACTTCACCCAACGATTCCGGGACAAGCCGCACCTTGATGGTCTGCTCCTCTCGGCCCGCCATATAGCGCACGCTGCGGACAACCTGATCGGCCAAGGCCGTCAACGGAACACGGTCCGCCGCCGGCGAAGAGGGAGCCTCCATGCGCACGGACGAAGCCGCCTCGCGCGCCCCAGGCATGTTCGCTACTTCGGCGGACGACGCAACAGAACGAACGTCCGAAATTCCGGCGGCGTTCTCAGACGATTCCGCCGCAACGCTCTCCTGCAACGAAAAGGCCGCGAACGACGGAGCCGCTCTTGCCGCTCCGCCGCTAAACGACACGGCAAAAGGCGTTTCCAGGTCTGCCGCCTTTGGCGCCGCGCCGCCGTTCAACGGAACTGCGACATTTGCAGGCAATGCTTCGCCGCTTTTGGCCCAAGCGTCCGCCTTGATCGCCGGGGCTTCGCGAGAGACGCTGCGCCACTCAGGCATTTGGGCGAGAACCGGTTCCGTCTTGGGCGCGTTCCCCAAAGGACCGCTTCCCGTCAACTCGACCGGCGACGTCCTCGGCGCCGCGACAGACTCTCCAACTCGGAGTTCTGGCTGGGGCTGCTCCGCGGCAGACTGCGGAACGCTCACGGCATGAAGCGCGGCGTTAGACGCCCCCGTGCGCGCAGACTGGGGCGCGAACGACGTCCCCGAGGACGACTGGAGATCGCTCGCGGGAATCTTCTCGAAACCCGCTGGCCTCGAGGCCGCCGATTCTGCCGGGATGACTCCAGACGAATCGTCCGTCAACGCCGAAAAAAACGGCCTGTTCGTCGTTGCCATGCGGGACGATGCCGTCCCCGACAACGCTTCAACCGAATCCTCCGCCGCCACACCCGGCGCGTCCCCGCCGGCGTCCGGCATCTCGTCAATCGTGTAACTGGCCCGCGACAGCGTCGTCAGAACCGGCGGAGCCGCCAAGGCCGCCGCCGCAGCGACGCTGACCACGACATCCAGGCGATTCACGACGACGATCGGCGCGCGCCCCTGCTCCAATGCGCCCTCATCCTTCTCCGAGGCATCAGCAACTACGGCAGGATCCACTCCGTCCGCCGCCGCCGAAAGAAGCGTCTCGCTTGCATCCTGCAGCGCCGCTACGGCCGGATCCGCGAGAACGTCAGACGCAACGCCCGCCTGCGCAGGCGACCCACTCGATCCCGCGTTCGCCAAGGCATCCTGCAGCGCCGCAAGCAACCCGGCGAACGTCCCTTCCGTCGCGGCCTGCGACGGAGAAGACGCCCCGCCGCTTACCAGCGCCAGGAGCGGATGCGCAGCCGCTTGCTCTTGCGAAATACTGTTGATCTGCATACATATTCACCTCCTTTCTAAAAGACGTTTTCCGGCAACCGTCCAAAGGGAACGCCCCCCTGGACGGATGAGGAAGAACTAGAGAGGGGAAAGAAAACTGCCGGAACAGCCGGAGAACTGTCCTGATTTCAGGACTGCGCAGGGAAAAGAGAAGGAAGACTCTTCCGAAGACTTCTACGCGATTACTTGCCGGGCTGCTGGATGGCGGAAAGCAGCCGATTCGTGTCTTCCTGGGGCATGGCGTCGAGAATCTTGCCGCGCTTCTTCTCGTCGATCTGCATCAACACTTTCGCGGCCGTGTCCGTCTCCAACTTCATGAGCGCCGTGGCGGCATTGTTGGGTTTCATTTGGGCGATGGAGTTCGCGATTTCGGTGATGCGGACATCGCTCTGGCCCTGCACCGCTTGAATGGATTGCTCCATCTGCTCGAGGAGTTTCTTGGCGTCGTTCCGAATCGCCTCGAGATCCTTCTTCGCCATCTCCACCCGCTTCTTTTCCTCATCCACGGACGTCTTTTCCTTCGACAACTCGTCGCTACGATCCTTCAAGGCCCGCGCCACCGCGTCGAGATCCGCCCCCTCGCTCGTTTCCGCAGGCACGACCGGCAGCTTGGCCGGCTCGCTCGAAACCAACGTGCGCATGCTGTCCGCAGACAGATTTCCCGTCATGGCCAGCAGCCCGGCCAGCATGCCGAAAAACGACAGAACGCCTGTCATCAGTATGACGAATATTTTCATGATGCGCCGCGTTCCCTTCGTTGCGCCGCTTGCCCCACCGCCGCTTCGTCCGTCCGCTTCTGCTCGTCGCGTTGCCGCTGCTGCGCCCACGCCATGGCGTCGCGCTCCTGCATGCGTTCCACCATGCGCCGGCGCTTGATCGCCTTATCGAGTTCCAGCCGCCGCTCTTCCTCGACGCGCCGCAACTCTTGCAGCGAGGCGTCCTTCTCGACGGCCAGACGCGCCAAATAGCGCTCGTACTCATAGTAACGTCGCACATCCATCGCGTCAAAAACGCGCCGGGAACGATCGCCCGCTTCCCGCAGCACGCGCTGTTGCTCTTGCTGAATCGCTTTGCGCTGCCGCTCCACGGTCGCAATATGCCGGCGCACGCTCGCCAACGCTTGGGCCTGCTGATTTTCCTGAAGCGACCGCACCCGCACAAGCGTGTCGAACCGGTGTGGCTTGCCCGCCGCCATGCGCCATCACCCCTTCAACGCCCGCTGCATCAACGCCGGAATTTCATCGAAACGCGACGATTCATACAACCCCTGCTGCAGAAACATCCGCACCCCCGGCATGAACTTCAGCGCCGCATCGATGTCCGGATTGCTCCCGCTCACATACGCCCCAATATTCACCAAGTCTTCCGCGTCCCGGTACGTCGCCAAAATCCGCCGCATGC
>JAKJDA010000229.1:0-407 GCA_022706165.1 Candidatus Hydrogenedentota bacterium
CCGCATCCAGAACCTTTCGTGCATTCCCTACAAAGGAGCCGCCGGAGGCTCCATCGACATACAGCCTCGTTCCGGGGAACTTCCGGGGCAGGCGCACGTCGACGTGACCATGGACAACGCGGACGCCAAGGGCATCGACGATCTCCTGTTCGCCAAGCCTCGCGGTCTCACTGGCCGGGTGACCGGCGCGATCAACATGACAATCCCCATCGACGACAATCCCATCCACGGCGTCAACGGAACCGCGCACGGATCCGCCACAAAAGGAACCCTCGGAAAACTCGGCCTCTCCACCCGGATGCTCTCATTCATCCGCACAACGGACGTGCTTCGGCTGAAGGCGCCGCCGCTCAAAGACGAAGGCCTTGTGTTTGACGACATGACCCTCTCGCTGACCTTTGCCGACG
>JAKJDA010000229.1:515-5227 GCA_022706165.1 Candidatus Hydrogenedentota bacterium
GCTGGACAGGATCCCCGTGGTAGGGCTGGCTTTCGACGACATCCGGCGCCTCTCCCGTTTCTCGCTGGACGTGACCGGGCCCCCCGACGCTCCGACCATACGGCTCGTCGATCCCTTCCGCCTCCTTTCGCCTAAAACGGCGAACCCATCCGGATCGGCGGACGCCCCGGCCGACCGAGGGCTTCTGGGCGATGTGCTGCACCTTCCCGGAGATATGCTGCGGTCGATAACGGGCCGCTGATATTGCTATAGTGTCCCGTGCGGAGACTTTCCGCCCATACGACGCCTTTTTTTGAGGAAAACAACGTGACAATCGCCGCGCCGCTGCCGGGACCTTCCCGCGTACAAATTCAGACCCAATCCGGTTGCAACGGACGTTGCGTGTTTTGTCCAAACGAGGACACGCGCAACAGTGGCATTGCACAGGGACAGATGTCCCCGGCGCTGTTCCAAAAAATCATCGACGACCTCGCCGAAACGCCTCCCCGCCGCATCAGCCCCTACCTCATGAATGAGCCCTTGGCGGATGCGCGCCTGCCCGAGTTCGTACGATACGTCAGCGACCGCATCCCCGGCGCCACCACGCTGATCACGTCCAACGGCGTCTACCTCACCGAAACGATGATGGCGGCCTTGCTCGACGCCGGCCTCAAACGTCTCAAAATCAGCCTGCAGGCCCTCGACCCCGAAACCAATCGGCGCATCATGGGCTACCGCAGCGAAAAAGTCATTCAAAACGTCCTCGCCGCAAAACGCATTCTCAAAGAAAAAAAAGCCCGCGCTTTCGACCTCCGCGTCTCGACAATCGTCACCAACATCAACGAAGACGACATCCGGCGCGCACGCAAATTCTGGTCGCGCCACGGCGTGCGCCTCGTGACATCCGCCCTCGAGAACCGCGGCGGCAACATCAAAGACGCCGACGCGATGAACGTCGGCGTGATGAAACCCAAATATCACTGCATCCGCCCCTCGCGCGAGATGGACATTCTGTTCAACGGAGACGTCGTCCTTTGTTGCGTCGACTGGCATCGCACCGTCATCGCCGGCAACGTTGGCGAATGCCGCGTGCGCGACGTCTGGAACGGCCCCGTCTACGCCCGCATCCGCGAAGGCCTTCGCGATGCCGACGAGGCCAAGCTGCCGCCGCTGTGTCTGCACTGCACCGAAAGCGCCTGCCCCGACACGCATCGCCATTTTTTCAGCAATCTTCTTGCCAAACTGGGACTTCTCAAATCTCCCAAGGACACCGACCCGGCGCTCCGCACATAAAGCCCCCCGCCTCGGCGAGACAAGCCGCCCTCAAGACAAGAAACTACTCGGCGCAATCTCCGCATGACGTTGTAGAAGAACGAATCGGTCGCCACGTTAGAGCAGTTTAAGTTTTTATGCCTACGATCGGTCTTGTGAGAGCATTTTAGCCCAGGGCCATTGCACTAAAATTCTGAGTCATTAGGACTTTTCGGATCCATATACGTCCGATTTTACCGTTTGGCGCACGATTTTCGTTTTTGTAGACAGCGCCCGGTCTCTGTGCCGGGCGGGTCTGGGCGCACTGATCTGGGCGGTGTGGATTCGTCTCATCGCTTTCCGTAAAACCGCCCGGCACGGAGACCGGGCGCTACAAAGACATTAACGATGGCTATTCCCATGCACCATTTCCCTCGGCCATGTAATGCTCTAAACGTCTATGAAAATCGCCGGCATCCAGCCGCGAACGCTGTTGTACAGACGAACGCCCGCCGCATGCGCCATCTCGCGCCGCGTGAAGACGCGCTCGCGCAAAATGCCCGTCGCGAGCAAGTTCCGCCGAAATGCGCCGTTCAACAGCCCGCACGCCACCGGCGGCGTCCACCATGCCTCCTCCATCTCAACGGCGATATTGGCAATGGTCGTTTCGGTGATCTCGTCCCGATCATTGAACAAAACCACATCGTCGCAGTCAGGCCGCTCCGCCGCCGCCGCGTCATACGCGGAACGCATTGTGGTCTTGTGATAAAAAAAACGATTTCGACGATCGATCGGAGTTTTCGCCCAGCCGATCCGCAACGGACGCGGCTCTGGCAACGGAAACCGTTCCAGGACAATGCCGCCGTCGCGCGACAACAACAGACGCACCTTCATGGGGACGTCGTAGAGATCCAAGGCGCACTCCTGCAGCAATCGCGCCACCTCCGCCCTGTCGTAGACAAACCCGAAATACGCCGCGCTCTCTTCCAAGCGCGCCATATGTTCGTCCAGCAGCCAATAGCCGCGCGCATGCCGAAACGACTCGATGAGTTGAAACGACGGTTCGCAATAATCGAGGACGGCGGCTTTGGCGCGGCATTCGGCATACTCAGCCTGCGGCTCCGAGTCCCACGTCACGCCGCTGCCCACGGCGTAACGGGCCGTTCCGGCGCAACGATCGACGGTCATCGTCCGGATCCCTACGCTGAATTCCGCGCGCCGGCAAGGCATCCACCATCCGATAGCGCCGCAATAGGCGCCGCGCGGATGCGGCTCCACTTCGCGGATAATCTGCATCGTGCGCACCTTGGGGGCTCCTGTCACCGAACCGCACGGAAACAACGCGGCGAAAATCTCCGGCACATCGGCGCGCGTTTGGGCCGCGATCGTGGACGTCATCTGCCACACCGTCGGATACTGCTCAACCTCGAACAGCGCCTCGACCCGCACCGAGCCGGCATCCGCGATGCGCCCCAAATCATTGCGCAACAAGTCCACGATCATGATGTTCTCGGCCCGGTCCTTGGGGCTTGCCGCCAAATCGAGCGCCGCGCGCCGGTCCGCCTCGAACCAAAGGCCCCGAGGCCGTGTTCCTTTCATGGGCCGGGTTTCAATGCGATTTCCATCAAGACGAAAAAACAACTCCGGCGACGCGGAAACGATGCACCCGTCGCCAACATCGAGAAACGCCCCGTATTCGGCGCGCTGCGCATGACACAAACGAGCGAACCAATTCTCCGGATCGCCCGCAAACGCAGCTTCCAACGCAAACGCATAGTTGACCTGATACGTGTCGCCCGCCGCGATCCATTCGCGGATACGCGCCATGGCGCGACGATACGCCGACTCGGATATCAGCGCCGCCCAGTCAAGCGAAGAAGGAGCCTCTTCCCCCGGAACAGGCAATCCCGCATATTCGGTCGCGTCCGCATACAATCCAAACCACAACAACGCTCCGCCCGATGGCGGATGCGCCACGAGTGCCGCATCAAACGCCGGAGCCGCCTCGTAGGCCACATACCCCGCAGCGCAAAGCCCCCGTGCAACGCCCTCCGCCACGCGCCGCAATGCGGGCAGCACCTCGTCCGTCTCCGTCGCGGTCACAATGAACTTCGGCGACTGAAACGCAAGCGTGCGCCGGCGCGATACAAAACGGCATAAGCCCTTGGCGCTCACGGCAGTCTCCTTGCTCAAAAAACCAGTATACAAAGCCCCTTCGCTTCCACGCTATTGCGAAACGCCGCTTTTCAATGATACGATGCCGCCCTCGGAACGCGGCCTGCATTCCTCTCACGCCCCCTATCCGGAGCGAAAGACAATCGCCGCGCCAGACGCCCGGCGGCCGCTTCCGCGACTGACAAAGGACGCAATGCATGCACATCACCGTGATCGGCACAGGGTATGTCGGACTTGTCATGGGCGCAGGGCTGGCCGAAATCGGGCATTTCGTGACCTGCGTCGACCGCGATCCGGGGCGCATCGCCGCGTTGCAAGCCGGCCAGGTTCCTATCTACGAGCCAGGACTCGAAGAACTCGTCACGCGCAACATGGAAGAAGAGCGCCTGCACTTCACGACCGATGTCGCGGGAGCGGTCGGCGATTGTCTGCTCATCTTTCTCTGCGTGGGAACCCCGCCCGACCACGACGGTCGAGCCGATCTGTCCGCCGTGTTCGACGCAATCGAGCAAGTCGGCCGCAGCATGACCGGATACCGGATTATCGTCAACAAAAGCACGTGCCCGGTCGGCACGGCGGACCGCATCCACGAGATGCTCGCGCAACAACCGCACCCCTTCGACATTGTGGTGAATCCCGAATTCATGCGCGAAGGGTCGGCCGTCGATGATCTCATGCGCCCCGACCGGATCATCGTCGGATGCGCGGACGTCCGCGTCGTCGAAATCATGAAAGAAGTCTACGGCCCGTTCCTGCGGATGGGCAACCCTTTTTTGACCATGAGCGTCCGCAGCGCCGAAATGGCGAAGTACGCCGTCAACACCATGCTTGCGGCCCGCATTTCCATGATTAATCAGCTCGCGCGCATCTGCGAGGCCTGCGGCGCCGACATCGCGGAAGTGCGCGAAGGGCTTGCCTCGGACAAACGCATTGGCCCCGCCTATCTCTACCCCGGCCTGGGCTACGGCGGCTCCTGCTTGCCGAAGGACGTGCGGGCCTGCGCTGAACTGGCGCGCGAAAAAGGCGTGCCCGCGGACCTGCTGGACGCCATCCACGGCATCAACCAAAAACAGCTCGCTCACTTTATCACGCGAATCCTGGATCACTACGGCGATTCCATCCAAGGCAAGCACATCGCCATCTGGGGCGCGACGTTCAAGGCCCGCACCGACGACATCCGCCACGCGCCCGCGCTCGAGGTAATCGATGCGCTGTTGACGGCGGGCGCCGTTGTTCGCGTTTTCGACCCCGTCGCCGGACCCAAATTGGCGGCCCATTATGGCGATCGCATCACCGTCGCCCCAAAA
>JAKJDA010000022.1:0-11550 GCA_022706165.1 Candidatus Hydrogenedentota bacterium
TGGCCACGCCGCTGGCGTTTGTGCAGCCGGAAGAGGTCGTGCCGCTGATCGAGGCCGTCATCCAGGTCCAGCGCGACCACGGCGATCGCACGAACCGAAAACATGCGCGGATGAAGTACCTCATCGACGATTGGGGCCTGGAGCGTTTTCGGTCGAAAGCGTTCGCCTATGCGGGCCGGGAATGCCCCGCGCCGCGCGACGTCACGCCTTCGGCGCAGCCCGACTACCTCGGCTGGCACAAGCAGAGCCAACCGGGGCTCAACTACGTGGGCGTCTGGGTCGAGAATGGCCGCGTCCGGGATTTCGAGGACGGCATCCGGTTCAAGTCGGGTCTCCGCGCGATCATCGAACGCCACCGGCCGGACGTGCGCCTGACGCCGCATCACAACCTCGTTCTCGCCAACATTCGCGACGAAGACGTGGACAGCGTCCAAGCGCTGCTCGACGAATATGCCCTGCCAACCGACAAGGGCGTTTCGACGTTGCGCCGTTTGGAGATGGCCTGTCCGGCGCTGCCGTTGTGTCCGTTGGCGACATCGGAAGCCGAGCGCGTATTTCCGTCCGTGATCAAGGCCCTCGAAGAGGCGGGACATGGCGACGCGGACGTCATCATCCGCATGAGCGGTTGCCCGAACAGTTGTTCGAGGCCGGCAACGGCGGAAATCGGAATCGTGGGCAAGGGAACGGACCAGTACATTCTCCAAGTCGGCGGCGATCACTGCGGCGCGCGCCTTGCCGCGACGCTGCTGCCGGTGGTCAAAACCGTCGACCTTGCGCCTGCGGCGTCGCGTCTGCTGCATGGGTGGAAGGCCGAACGCTTCGAGGGCGAGTCCTTTGGCGATTGGGCCGGGCGCATGGGCGCCGACAATTTGCGCGCGCGCGTGATCGAATTCGAGAAGGCGAAGCGGCAGGCCTGATCGCGCCGCATCGATTCCATGGCATGGAGACCCGACGATGATTCTGAGTGAATCAACGGACCTGTTGGACGGATTGAACGCGCTGGATCCGGAAGCGTTGTTGCAGTGGGCCGTCGCGACGCACGGCGCCCGAGCCGCGCTCCTGACGAGTTTTCAGAACACCGGATGCGTGATGGTCGACATGGCGAAACGCGCCGCGCCGGGACTGCGCGTGGCGACGGTGGACACCCTGCGCCTGCACCCCGAAACGTACGCCTTGATGGAGCGCATCGAGCAGCGGTACGGCATTCGCATCGAGCGTTTCAAGCCTGAACCCGAATGTCTCGAACGGATGATCGCCCATCACGGGGAATTCTTGTTCTTCGACAGCCAGGAGAAGCAGGAACTCTGCTGCCACATTCGCAAGGTCGAGCCGAACGAGCGGGCGCTCGATACGGTGGACGTGTGGATCACGGGGCTGCGCCGCGACCAGTCCGACGCCCGGAAATACGCGCCCAAGGCGTCCCGCGTCGATCACAAAGGCCGCTCTATCGTGAAACTTGCGCCGCTTATCGACTGGAGCGAAGACCAGGTTCGCGCCTATTTGGCCGAAAACGACGCGCCCTACAACCCGCTCTACGATCAAGGCTACGCCAGCATCGGCTGCGTGATTTGCTCGACGCCGATTAAACCCTGGGAGCATAAGCGCGCGGGCCGCTGGCGCTGGTTCAACCACATGGGCGACGATCATAAAAAGGAATGCGGCATCCACACGCAAGGCAGCGGCATATAGACGAACCGAAGCAGGCGCCGGCGCAATCAGGCATCCCGGGAAATAGAAGGCCGCCCCAAAAAACGTGCAAGAAACGCGGCCACAACCAGGAAAGCCCCAAACCCCAAGGCGAGGTTGCCGCCGACATGAAGCCCCACGGCCGTCGCGCCATACCGTATCGCGACCCCGGCATGCGAACAGGCGCCGCCGATGAAACACAAAAACAGCCCCGTCATTCCCGCACTAAAAAGCCGAGGCCGCTTTGCCAATCGCGGCGCATCCCAAACTCGCTGGAGAGCCAACATCGACGCCAAAGACTCTTCGTCCGATTCCGCCGCCGCATGAAGCCATTCGATCCGCATGCGATGGCGTATCCAGATAGTCACGATCTCCCGCAACCCCAGGAAGACCAGGGTCCCCGCGCTCACCGTGGCGACAAGGCCGGAAAATAGAATCAGCAGCGTATTCATGGCATGATTTGGACCGGGGCGACCGGAAAACGGTTTCGCGTTATTGCGCGCACTTGATCGACGCAATACCTGATGTTATATTCAGTCGCAGGACCCCACGCAGGATGTCACCATGAACGTCGCACAGACCATCGACCGCCTTCGGCAAGACGATCGCTTCATGCGGAACCTCACCCAATGGCGCTCCATCCCCGCGCGTGAGGCCCGCTATGCCGGATTCCCGGAGGGACTTCACCCGCGACTGATCGAGGGCCTCAAGGCGCGAGGCATCACCGACCTGTACACGCACCAGCGCGCGGCCATCGAGGCCGTGCTCGCGGGCGAACACATCTGCGTCGTGACCCCAACGGCGTCGGGCAAGACGCTGTGCTACAACGCCCCGGTGCTGAATCGCCTCCTATCGGAGCCCGACGCGCGCGCCCTCTACCTGTTCCCTACCAAGGCCCTGTCGCAAGACCAGGTCAAGGAATTGCAGTCAACTATCGAGGAACTCGAAGTCAAAATCGGAACGTACACGTTCGATGGCGACACGCCCGGCTCCGCGCGCAAAGCGATTCGCAACGCGGGGCATATCGTCGTCACGAATCCCGACATGCTGCACACGGGCATCCTGCCGCATCACACGATCTGGATGAAGCTCTTCGAGAACCTGCGCTACATCGTCGTCGACGAACTCCACCACTATCGAGGCGTGTTCGGCAGTCACTTGGCCAATGTCTTGCGACGGCTCAAACGCATCTGCGCGTTCTACGGGTCAGACCCGCAATTTATTTGTTGCAGCGCCACCATCGCCAATCCCAAGGAAATGGCCGAGCGCATCGTCGAAAAGCCCATTCATCTCATTGACGATAACGGCGCGCCCGCGGGCGAGCGACATTTCCTCTTCTACAACCCGCCCGTCGTCAACGCAGAACTCGGCATCCGCAGGTCGTCGGTGCATGTAGCAACGGATATCGCCACCCAATTGCTCTCGAAGGACATTCAATCCATCGTGTTTACGCGCAGCCGACTGCGCGTCGAGATCATGACCACGTATCTGAAGGATGCCGTGGCGCGGCTCGGCAAAGACACCGATCTCGTGCGCGGATATCGCGGCGGCTATCTGCCGACCGAACGCCGCGCCATCGAAAAGGGCCTGCGCGACGGCGAGATCATGGCGGTGGTCAGCACGAACGCGCTCGAACTCGGCATCGACATTGGATCGCTCGACGCCTGCATCATGGTGGGTTACTCGGGCAGCGTGGCCAGCACGTGGCAACAGGCCGGGCGCGCGGGACGCCGCTCGAGCACGTCGCTGGTCATTCTCGTCGCGTCGAGCGCGCCGCTTGATCAATACATCATCTGCCACCCCGAGTACTTCTTCGAGTTGTCGCCGGAAAATGCAACCGTCGACACAAAAAACTTGTTTATTGTGTCAAGCCATGTCAAGTGCGCGGCCTTCGAGTTTCCCTTCAAAGACGGCGAGGCGTTTGGGTTGGACGCTGTGTCGACCCAAGGCGTTCTCGAATACCTCGGCGAGCAGCGCATCCTGCGGCACGTGCGCGACAGATGGCATTGGAACGCAGACGCGTATCCCGCGCAGGACATCAGCCTGCGCACCGCCGCGCCCGGAAATGTGGTGATTCTCGACACCACGCAAAATGGCCGCGTCATCGGCGAGATCGATTATTTCTCGGCGCCGACCGAGGTCTATCAGAACGCCATCTATCTGCATCAGAGCGCGCAGTACACCATCGAGAAGCTCGACCTCGAAGACCGCAAGGCCTACGCGCGTCCCGTCGAAACCGATTACTACACCGACGCGCAGGTGAAGGTCGACTTGCGCGTGCTCGACGCGTTCCGCTCGGAAACCGTCGGCCAGGCGTCGCGTAACCACGGCGAAGTCAGCGTGACGTGGCTTCCGTCGATCTATAAGAAAATCAAATTCGGCACACACGAAAATGTGGGATATGGCGATATCCATCTTCCCGAAATCAACATGCACACGACCTCTTACTGGATCGCGTTTTCCGAGGACCTGTCCGAGCGCACAGACCTGCCTCAAAGTCGTCTCGGCGCGGCGCTCAATGGCTTGGCCAATACTCTACGGCAAGTCGCCCCCGTGCAGGTGATGTGCGACCCGACCGATATTCGCGCCCTGGGCCTGTTGCGATCGCCCTTCTCCGAGCAGCCGACGATCTTTCTGTACGAGACCTATCCCGGCGGCGTCGGGTTCAGCGAGAAGCTCTTCACGACACACGACCGTCTGCTCGAAGCCGCGATATCGCTCATCAGCCGTTGCGGCTGCAAAGAAGGCTGCCCCAGCTGCGTCGGCCCCGCTCTGGAAATCGGCGGCGAACACGGCAAGAGCGGCGCGCTGATCCTGGCTAAAATGGCGTTGGATTACCGGGAACGATGAAGAGAGAAGAACGTGACACAAAGCCGCAAAGGCACAAAAACACAAAGCCTTTCGGAAGAGCAACCACAGATGCACACAGATGGACACAGATAAAGAAAATCTGCTCTCTTTTCATCCTCACTTCATCTGTGTCCATCTGTGTGCATCTGTGGTTCAATTCTTCTCTTCCCTTTGTGCGCCCTCCGTGTCCTTTGCGCCTTTGTGGCGAGTCTTCCTCCCATGTCTGACATCAAGGACAAATTGAAAGAGCTGCTCGTCACACGCGGCGTGATGGCCGGGTCCGATTTGCAGAAGAAGATTGCGGCCTTGCAGGAAGAGCGTGCGGCGGGCGCATACGAGATCGAGCGCGTCGTGCCGGGTGAAGTTGTCGGCGAGGGCGATGATCGCTTCTATCTCGTCCGCACGGACTATCCCCTCGACACGCCACGCGGGAAGGTCACATTGGGCGACGCCTTGCATGCCCATGCCGACCACATCGCGTTCTCGGCATGCGACAGCGACCTCGCCGATTTCGACGCGACCACGGCCGTCTTTGTCGACGCGGAGACCTCCGGCCTTGCGGGTGGCACGGGGACTGTCGCATTTCTCATGGGCTTTGGTTATTTCACGGAGAACGTCTTCCGCCTGGAGCAATGTTTCATGCGCGACTACGACGAAGAAGAACCGATGCTTCGTTACATCGACACGCTGCTCCAGCGCTTCGATACGGTCGTCAGCTACAACGGCAAGAGCTTCGACGTTCCCCTGTTGCGCACGCGCATGATCGCCAATCGCATCCCGTCGCGTCTCGACACGCTGATGCAGTTTGACCTGTTGCACGCCGCACGCCGTTTTTGGAAAGTGCGTCTGCGCGATTGCTGTCTCGGCAACATCGAGCGCGCCGTGCTCGGCGTCGAACGCCACGGCGACGTGTCCGGCGCGGAAATACCGGAACTCTACTTCGACTACCTCCGCACGCGCGACGCCCGCAAACTCGACCGGGTGTTCTACCATCACGCCTGCGATATCCTCTCCCTTGCAGCGCTGATGGCGTGGCTGTCGCAATGCCTCGCGCATCCCGAAGGGGAAGGTTTTGAGCATGCCGAGGACCGCGTCTCGCTTGTAAAACTTCATTTCCGACAAAAGCGCTACGACGAGGCCATCGCCGTCGGCATGCGGGTGCTGGAGGAAGAACCCGATCCCGCCGTCCGCCGCGCGTGTCTGGAACTCATGGCGGCTGCGTACAAGAAGAACCAAGATTGGCAAGGAATGGCCAACGCGTGGGAATTGCTCCTGAACGATTTCCCCGAAGACCTGCCCGCACGCCTGGAGCTGGCGAAGTATCACGAGCACCGGAGCCTAAACTTGGTCGAGGCCACGCGTCTTTGTGCGGAAACGATCCAGTTTCTCGAAGTGCGCGAGGCCCTCGAACGAATAGTCGATGCCGATCGGATGTACCTGATCGCTTTTTCTAAACGCCTCCACCGTCTCCGGAGCAAGCTGTCGCGTGCACCAGGACTTAGCGACAGCGACGAAGAGTTATCTCTTGACGAAGAACCGTAGAAACATCTTTACTTACGCAGCGCGTACGCTTGCGGCTTACGGATATCTGATGTACACTTTGTGTATGGATAGGCAATCGCGAAACAAACGCCGCAGGGAGAGTGCCTCAACGGGATTTACGTTGATTGAGCTCTTGGTGGTTATCTCCATCATCAGCATCTTGGCGGGCATCCTCCTGCCAGGTCTGGCCCGCGCCCGCGAGGCGGCGCGCCGGGCGAGTTGCGCGAGCAATCTGCGCCAACTTGGCCTTTCCATCGCCATGTACGCGAACGAAAACCGCGGGACATTTCCTCCCATTCAATACCGCATCGGCGAAAACTGCCGGGATCGCAACACGCGCGTTTTCATGTTGAACGGTCCGCTGATGTATCCCGAATACTTCAACGACGCGCGCGTTTTGGTTTGTCCTTCCGGCGCCAATGGCACGGCGGCATTCCACGCCGGCCGGTGGAGCCGCCCCGACGGCCCGGGAGGAAACCGCGCCGGCGGATCGATCGATCCGTGCCTGCTCGACACGCTCTCGTATTTTTACGTCGGTTGGCTTCTGCGAGACGATTGGATTGCCGACCCTGCCACGCGAGACGCTTCTCGCAGCTTCGGCGATGCGGTGAAGCAACATTTCGAGATCGGCGACTTCGACGCCGACTGGAGCTTTGTCGACGACGACGGGACGTCGCACGCCATCCTTCGGCTTCGCGACGGCATCGAGCGTTTTCTCATCACCGACATCAACAACCCGTCGAAAGGCGTGACGTCGCAGAGTTCCATTCCCGTGATGTTCGACAAGATCAGCCTCAACGTGATGGACTTCAACCACATTCCCGGCGGCGGAAACGTGTTGTTCATGGACGGTCACGTCGAATGGGCGCGGTATCCCGGCGTCTTTCCCATCAGCCGCGCATGGGCCGAACTGGTCGCCCTGCTCGGCCTGTAGCCCCCCCGGCAGACAGGTTCAGCCAGAGAGAATCTTTCGATCCAGGCTTCGGTACTGCACCGCTTCCGCGACATGGGATTCGGCGATCGTTTCCGTCTCTGCCAGATCCGCGATGGTGCGGGCGATGCGGAGAATTTTGTCGTACGCGCGGACGCTGAGCCCAAGGCCGTCGATGGCGTGCTGAAGCAGTTTCTCCGCGCCGGGTTCGAGGAGACAGCTTTCGCGGACGGTTTTGGAATCGAGGTGGGCATTGCATGCGAAACGTCCGTCATGCCGCGCGCGTTGCCGGTCGCGCGCACGTTGCACGAAAGCGCGCACCTCGGCGCTACTCGCGCCGCTGGGTCGCCGATCCGCGATTTCATCGTAACTCAATGCGGGCACATCGACGTGCAGATCGATACGGTCCAGCAACGGACCGCTGAGCCGCGACAGATAGCGCTGCACTTCGCCGGCCGAACATTGACACGCGACGCGCGGATGCGACCGGAAACCGCAGGGGCACGGGTTGAGCGCGGCCACCAACAACATGCGGCTGGGAAAAATGACGCTGTACATCGCGCGCCGGACGTGGACCGCGCCGTCTTCGAGGGGCTGCCGAAGCACTTCCAGCGCGCTGCGATTGAATTCGGGAAGCTCGTCAAGAAACAGCACGCCGTTATGCGCCAGGCTCACTTCGCCCGGCATGGGACGTTGACCTTGGCCGCCGCCGCTGATGGACGCCGTCGAGGCCGTGTGATGCGGCGCGCGGAAGGGGCGCTGCACGATGAGATGGCTGCCGTTGGCGAGCGCCCCGGCGACGCTGTAGATGCGCGTGGTCTCGAGGGCTTCTTCAAACGTCATGTCGGGCAAGATGGCGGGCAACCGCGACGCAAGCATCGTCTTGCCTGTGCCCGGCGGGCCAACCATGAGCAGGTTGTGTCCGCCTGCGGCGGCGATGGCGAGCGCGCGCTTGACGTGGGCTTGGCCTTTCACGTCGCTGAGATCCGCGGCGGACCTTCGTCCCTCGCGAAATAGCGTCTCGATGTCGGTGACGTGCGGTTGAATCTCCAGCGCCCCCGACATGAAATCCACCGCCTCGCGCAACGATTCAACCGGCACAACCTCGATGCCCGGCACGACGCCCGCTTCGTTCGCGTTGTCCTTGGGGAGCAAAATGCCGCGCAGTCCTTGATCGCGCGCGGCAAGGGCCATCGGCAAGGCGCCCGCAACAGGCCGAACGGCGCCGTTCAGGGCCAATTCGCCGGCCATCGCGTAGTCCGTCAGGCGACCGTTCCGCAACTGTTCGCTCGCCGTCAACAATCCCAGCGCAATGGGCAGGTCGAGCGCGCTGCCTTCCTTGCGGATATCCGCGGGGGCGAGGTTGACCAGCGTGACGCCGCGGGGCGCGCGGAATCCGGAGTTCTTGATCGCCGAAACGACGCGTTCTCGGCTTTCCTTGACGGACAGATCGGGCAGTCCAACCAAGGTGAATCGATTCGTTCCCGGCGAATTGTCGACTTCCACGCTGACGGGATAGGCATCAATCCCCAGCACCGCGGAAGACAACGTCCTAACCAGCATTATTTTCGATGCTCCTACGAACTTTCCCCGTTTTCATCATATGGGCCGCGTGCGAACGGGTCAACCTCGCAGAGCGCCGTCCCGGATTCTTCTCAAACGCGGAAGCGGGTCGTGATAGGGTGCGCGCAAGCAGAGATGTCTTCATCCGGACATCGTTCTGCGATAATCCTCGCGCGCCCCTGCAGGCGCGAACGAGCGAATCGGCGCGCTAGAAGGCGACGGAGGGGACCTCTCGGACTTTTTCGTCCTGTATTTCGAAAAATTCGCGCAACGCGAAGCCAAACATGCCCGCGACAATGTTGGATGGGAACATCTGCACGCGGTTGTTGTACTCGCGGACATTGCCGTTGTAGAAGCGGTAGGCGGCCTGGATGCGGTCCTCGGTATTGGATAGTTCTCGCTGGAGTTCGAGAAAGTTCTGGTTCGCCTTAAGGTCGGGATAGGCCTCGAGCCGCACCATCAACCCGCCCTACACGGCGTTCAATTTCGATTCCGTGGCGGCCTGGCTTGCGGGAGATCCGGTATTGTTCACGCAATCCTGACGCAGGCGCGTCACTTCCTCGAGGAGGGAGCGCTCGTGGGTGGCGTAACCCTTTACGGTGTTCACGAGGTTGGGAATGAGATTGTACCGCCGCTGCAGTTCCGTCTGCACGTCGGACCAGGATTCGTCGACGGTGTTGCGCAAACGGACAAGGCCGTTGTAGACGACGATGAAAAAAAACACGGGAATCAGCGCAATGCCCAGGAGAACGAGGAAGCCCGCTCCGATGCCAGCCATTTCAGAACCTCCTTATGCGCGCGCCTGTGCGCGGCCGTGCGGCGTCACGTCGTGTATAGATATTGAGGAAATAGGTTGCGGATATCAACCGCCTGATCGAGCCGCGCCATCACGTGCTCCGGCCGCAACCGCTGCTGAAAAATAAGCGCCAGGCAGGGGCCGTCGATCTCGATGCGCAGATCGCGGTGCGCCAGCAAATACTCCATCATGCGAGCGTGGCAGATGTCGAAAGCGAATTTCCGGTCCCGCGATCGCACCGTGAACGCCCGTGAAAACGCAACCGACTCGAAATCAATGTCGTCGAATCCGATCATTTCCGCCAATCGCCCCAGGAAATTTTCCGGGTAGATGCGCAGTTCCGGGAAATGAAGCCCATGAACCAGGACAAAGACGCTGAGGTAATGATGCTGGGTGTGGCGGCGTCCTTTCGAATCGGTCGAGTGCGTCGCGTAATGATAGTCAAAAGCCTCGACGGGATGTTCCTTGTACACGCCCCGCAGTACATTGAAGGCATAGCGGGTGTCGCCTTGGCGCATGATGTCGAGGATCGCATATCGATGCGGCGCGGCGTCGTCGCGTCTGACGTAGGTCAAGTTCAGCGAGACCGCCAGCTGCGCAAAGGCTTCTCGGCGTTTGCGCTCGGCGATTGCGGCGAAAACCGCCCCAACCGCGGCAACTATCGCAAAGGCGACAAAGAAAACATACTGCCAGAAGTCTTCTCCAAACGGCCCCGTGGAAGATATGTTGGCATGCAGGCTCACGATGCGGCCTCGGAAGACGGGGACGATTCCGCAAACACCTGCGCCGAAAAACGGCATAGGCGCGCGTCGGCGCGGCTCCAGGCGTCTTCCGGATAGCCTGCCTTCTGGCAGACGGCTCGCAAAAATTCCTCCACGCTCCACCCGCGTTCCGCGGCGACCTGCGGCAAAAGAAGTCCGCCCCGGCTGCCCGGTCGCTCGATGTAAAGTCCGTCGCGTCCAATGACGATTTCGCTCACGTCGCGCACTCGCTTGAACGGCGTTTCCGGCGCATCGCCGGGGGCCAACGCCGAAATTTCGATCCGGATGCCGGAAAGTTCGGCCGCAGTCACCGGCGCGAAGCGGAAGTCGTGCGCGGCGGCGTTGATGGCGTTGTCGCGAACCGCTTCGGCCAGCGGCGTCCGGTTGACGATGGAACCGATGCAGCCGCGCAGATCACGCCCCGCATGTAGCGTGACGAAGGCCCCGCGTTTCTCGCGCAGCGCGTCCGTGAGGGGGTACGCCTCGATCGAGAGGGTTCGGCCTTCGCGGACGTGCGCCGTCAACGCATCCCGCGCGATGCGCAGCAACAGCCTTTCTTCCTCGGGAGTAAGCCGTTCAGCGCGTTCCATGTCGATCTCCCTCCGGCGTGCGCTCCTCTCCCGGGATGTTTGCGGAAGCGGCCTGGGGGGCAGGAGCCTCCTCGTTGCGCAGAGACGGAACGAAAAACCCCATGGTTGCGTAACTGATCGATGCGTCGTAGCTGCCGTTCGCCGCGCCGGAGACGCGATAATCCAAAAGCAGGGCGATCGCGTCTCGCGGCAGCAGCCGCATAAACAACGCAAACGCCGCGGCGCCGGGCACCCGGTTGCCGGTCTGCCGCATGTAGTCGCTCAACACGGCGATCCTGCGCGTTTTTATGACATCGATGAGATCAAAATCCAGCGCGGCGATGCGTTCCGGGATGTTGTCCTCGAACGGTCGAAACCCGAAGACATTCCCGAAATGCGTCAGATTGGCCGCCAGCACGATCAGGGTTTTCGGCGTTTTGATCCCTCGCAGCGCCTCGACAAAACCGTCGATCGCTTTTTCGTCAAACGCCTCGTCGACTGCGGGCAGCGATCCCACAACCACCGGGATCAGCTTGAACGACCCCAAGCGCGTCTGCAAAAAGGGCAACGCGACCTCGTAGCCGTATTCGAGTTCGTGCAGCGGCGTCCGGTTGATGTGCGGGTTGTTGTAGGCGCGGTCTCGATAATTCACCGAACGGAGCGCGATGCCGGAGGTTTCCGCCAACTCGCGCATCGCGGGACCGTCGAGCGGAACATCGCCCAGCGGCGTGCGAAACGCTTGCACCGCAGGCAAACTCAGCCCCGTAAAATCCGCCACGTGCGTGGGGGTAATGACAATGACGCGATCGTAGGCCCCTTCCCGCACAAAGGCGAACGCGTGCGCCATCGCCT
>JAKJDA010000022.1:11586-16409 GCA_022706165.1 Candidatus Hydrogenedentota bacterium
GGAATCCCCCCGCCGGCACAAGACAGGCCGCCATCCGGCCAGGAACCGCCGGAGCCTCGACCTGGTTCGTGTACAACTCGACGGCCGCGCGCAGGCTCTCGGCGGTGGCGGGATACAACGATCCCGGCGCCGCCGGCAAACGAACGCGCACCGCGGCAGGGGCCGTTGCCGACATCCACGCCAGCCACACAAGCGCCCAGACCGTCCCTATCCAAACGCGTCGCATCCCCTCCTCCCGCAGGCCGCCGCACGAGCGGCCATCGCGATCCCCAATAGCGGTTCCAGCACGCCAGAAGCCGTTTTCTCTCGTAACGCGTTTTCAGAAAATCCATTTTCATGCCCGCAGGCGCTACGCCGTTTCTGAAAACGCCTTATTATGACACATGCCGCCATCCTTTTCGCGCTGCGGCAAGCCAAGAGAAACGCGGGCTATGCGTGCACCTGTCTTCCGCTGACGGCGAGCGCCGCCTCTTTCAGGGCCTCGGAAACGGTGGGGTGGGCATGGCTAATGCGGGCGAGGTCCTCGCTGGAAGCGCCGAACGAAATGGCCGCGGCGGCTTCGGCGATGAGGTCGCCGGCGTGCGGGCCAATGACATGAACGCCCAAGATGCGATCGTCGCCGGCGTCGGCAAGCACCTTGACGCGTCCGTCGATCTCGTCGATGGTGCGGGCGCGCCCGTTGCCGCGGAAATGGAACACGCCTTTCCGGTAGGCGATTTCGGAAGACTTCAAATCGTCCTCGGATTTGCCCACGGTGGCGATCTCGGGGTGGGTGTAGACGACGCCCGGGATCGCGTCGTAGTTGACGTGGCCGTACCCGGTCGCGAGGTATTCAACGCAGGCGACGCCCTCCTCTTCGGCCTTGTGCGCCAGCATCGGGCCGGGAATGACGTCGCCAATGGCGTAGATGCCGTCTTCGGACGTCGCGAAATGCGCGTCGACGGTGATGCGTCCGTGCTTGTCCGTAAGAACGTTCACGGTCTCCAGGCCCAGGTTGTCGATATGGGGAGCCCGGCCCACCGCCATGAGAACGCGGTCGGCATGCAACGGGGCGCTGTGCTCGATCTCGACGACGCACCGGCCCTCCTCAACGCGCGCGCCGAGAACGTTGCAGTCGAGACGGAACTCGAGGCCTTGGCGGGTGAAAATTTTGTGGGCGTCACGCGCGATATCGCTGTCAAGGCCTGGCAAAATGCGATCCATATATTCGACGACCGTGACTTTCGCGCCGAGACGCCGCCACACCGACCCGAGTTCCAAGCCGATATATCCCGCGCCGATGACGACAAGGTGTTCTGGAACTTCCGGATAGGCGAGAGCCTCCGTGCTGGTGGCGATACGATCGCCATCGAGTTCGACGCCTTTGAGACAGGCCGGACGGCTTCCCGTGGCGATAATGCTGTAGCGCGCGGCCAGTTCGACGTTGTCGATCCCTTCCACGACGACGCGGCCCGGTCCCGCGAAACGAGCGCGCCCCTGGTAGCGCGTGACCTTGTTCTTTTTGAAAAGCGCGTCGATGCCCTTGGCGAGCCCGTTGACAATGCCATCCTTGCGGCGCATCAACGCCTCCAAATCGAAGGAGACGTCGCCGTAGGAGATGCCGTCCGCGTGAAGGCCCTGCTTGAGTTCGTAGTAACGCTGACTCGATTCGAGCAAGGCCTTGCTGGGCATGCAGCCGATGCGCAGGCATGTGCCGCCGAGCTGCGGCTCCAACTCGACGCAGGCCGCATTCATGCCCAACTGCGCGGCGCGAATCGCCGCGACGTACCCGCCCGGCCCTGCGCCGATCACGATGAGATCATGTGAAATCATGGGGATGAAAACTCCTTCCGGTGACGGGTGGAAAAAAATTCGTCAAGACCTGTCCCTGCGAATCCGCGAAACGGAGATTCGCCTGCGACTCCGGACGAGCGGGGCGTCGCAGGCGCTTTGGGCATACGTAATGAATCATGGCTCCTCACAATTCCAGCATGAGCCGCGCGGGAGCCTCGATGTCTTCCTTGATGCGGCGCAGAAACGTAACGGCCTCGCGGCCATCGACGATCCGGTGATCGTAGGTCAGGGCGACGTACATCATCGGCCGGATGACGACTTGCCCCTCGCGGGCGACGGGACGGTCCTGAATCGCGTGCATGCCGAGAATGCCGCTTTGCGGCGGATTGACGATCGGGGTCGATAACAGCGATCCGTAAATGCCGCCGTTGCTGATCGTGAAGGTGCCCCCGCGCAATTCCTCGAGGGCGATCCGGTTCGCCTGAGCGCGCTCCGCGAAACCGGCGATGGCCTTCTCGATATCAAGGAAGGTCATGCGGTCCGCGTCGCGCAGGACCGGCACGACAAGGCCCTTGCCGCCGCCAATGGCAATGCCGATGTCGTAGTGCTTGTGATAGACGATGTCGGCGTCGTGTATCTCCGCGTTGATTTCGGGCGTCGTCTTGAGCGCGGCAACGGCCGCCTTCACGAAAAACGACATGAAGCCGAGTTTCACGCCGTGGCGTTCCATGAACTCCCGCTTGTGCTCATCCCGCAGCGCGATAACGGCGGACATGTCGACTTCGTTGAACGTCGTCAACAACGCCGCGGTCTGCTGCGCCTGCACAAGACGCTCCGCAATGCGACGGCGCATGGGCGTCATCGGAACGATTTCATCGGCGCGATCGGCGCTGGCGATCGCAGGGGGCGCAAAAGAAGCCCCCTCCTCCATCGCGGGGACCGCAGGCCGGCGCGCATGGGACGCCGCCGCGGGAGGCAGCTCGCGATGCACGGACTCGCGCCCCTTGGCGGCATGCAACACATCGCTTTTTTGGATGCGCCCCCCCGGCCCGGTCGCCTGAACGTCCTGGGGGCCAAGACCGTATTGGGCCATGACGCGGCGCGCGGACGGCATGATGCGCGGCGCGCCCTCGAACGGAGTCGTCGCCACGGGCGGCGCATCGCCGGCAGGCGGCGTTTGCTGCGGCTCGTCCGCAGCGGCCTCGATATCGTTCGCCGCCTGCGGTTTCGCGGCGGAAACGGCCTTTTTTTTCGGACTTTTTGGCGGAGCCGCCGCGCGAGAAACCGGAGCCGGATCGGTTGCATCGATATGGGCGATGATTTCACCGATCCCTGCGGTCTCTCCGGTTTGCTTGAGCGTCCGGGCAAGCGTTCCGGCGGCAGGCGCGGAGACTTCGACCGTAGCCTTGTCGGATTCGATTTCGACGATCGGCTCGTCCTGCGCCACGGTCGCTCCAGGCTGGACGAGCCATCGTCCTATCTGCACCTCGTGGATGGATTCGCCCATCTCGGGAACCTTCACCTCAACCGTCATGTGCGCCAACTCCTTGCGTTTCGCGATGCGCATCGAGGCAGGCGTGCAGCCGGTCGCGCACGCACCGAGAAAAGCGCTTTCGCCTCCGCGAACATGGCCTACCCTTCCCTTTCCGCTTCGCCGAACGCCCGATCCATAAGGTCGCGCTGCTCGGCCTTGTGGCACGCGGCCGATCCCGTGGCGGGACTGGCAGATTCCGGACGGGCGATGACGCGCAGGCTCCTGCCGAACAACGCGGCGCCGAAGCGCACGAACAGATATCGCCACGCGCCCATGTTCTCCGGCTCTTCCTGCGTCCAATATACGGGAACGGACGCGGCATACGGGGCAAGGGCGTCGCGCAACGCCTCCTCCTGAAGAGGATAATACTGCTCGAGGCGAACGATAGCCACATCTTCGCAGTTCCGGGCGCGCCGTTCCTCGTCAAGCTCATAGTAGAGTTTTCCGGAACACAGCAGCACGCGCCGCGCTTTGTCGGGAGAGACGACCGCATCGGGCAGCACGCGCCGGAAGGAGCCCTGGGCGAGTTCGTCGAGCGCCGATACGGCCCGAGGATGGCGCAGCATGCTTTTGGGCGTCATGATCACGAGAGGCTTGCGCCAACGCCGCAACACTTGTCGGCGCAATACATGAAACATTTGGGCCGGGGTCGACGGTTGCACGATCTGGATGTTGTCCTCCGCGGCAAGGCTGAGAAAACGTTCGAGGCGAGCGCTGGAATGCTCCGGCCCCATGCCTTCGAAACCATGCGGCAGCAGCATGACCAGGCCCGAAAGGCTGCACCATTTGTCTTCCGCGCTGGCGATGAACTGATCGACGATCACTTGGGCGACGTTGCAAAAATCGCCGAACTGCGCTTCCCATATGACGAGGGCGTCGGGATAGGCGATGCTATAGCCGTACTCGAATCCAAGCACCCCCGCCTCGGACAAGGGGCTGTTCAAAATCGTGACCGGGCCCTGGTCCGTAGCCAAACGCTGCAAGGGGACGTAGACGTGATTGTTGGCGACGTCGTGCAACACGGCATGGCGATGGCTAAACGTGCCGCGCTCGGAATCCTGACCGGTCAGGCGCACGCGCGTTCCCTCGATCGCCAACGAGCCGAACGCCAACGCCTCCCCGGCGGCCCAATCCAATGGCTTTTCGCCCCGCGCCATCTGCAAGCGCTGTTCGAGAAGGCGTTCGATTTTGGGATGCGGATGAAAATCCGGCGGAACCGATGAAATGCGTTCAAGCAGCGACGCCAACCGCTCCCGTTTGACGCCCGTGTCGACGTCGGGCTCGTCCTTGTCCGGCCCGCCTCGGAATTGACTCCACACACGCCCGAGGATGCTTGGACGCACGGTCGTGTCTTCCGTGCGCGGGCTGCTCAATTCCTGTTCGAGCGCCTCGCGGCGGCGATCGGCGATGTGATCGGCTTCCTCGCGCGACACCTCGCCCAGTTCGAGCAGATGACCGAGATACCCGTCGCGCACCGACGGGCGTTTTTCGATGGCGCGGTACATGGCGGGATGCG
>JAKJDA010000230.1:0-260 GCA_022706165.1 Candidatus Hydrogenedentota bacterium
GGTGGTTGGCGCGGGCATGTTGTGGGTGGGTTGGTTTGGGTTCAACGCGGGCAGCACGTGCGGCGCGAATGATCGCGCGGGCATGGCCATGTTGGCCACGCAGCTTGCGGCGTCGATGGCGGCGTTGACCTGGATGTTCGTTGAATGGAAGCGGTATGGCAAGCCCAGCGTGTTGGGGTTTGTGACGGGCGCCGTGGCGGGGCTTGCCACGGTGACGCCTGCTTCGGGGTATATTGGCCCCATGGGTGCGCTGGCGATTG
>JAKJDA010000230.1:270-5213 GCA_022706165.1 Candidatus Hydrogenedentota bacterium
TTTTTATGCGGCGACCAGCATGAAGCGGGCGCTGGGGTATGACGATTCGCTGGATGCGTTTGGCGTTCATGGCGTGGGCGGCACCATTGGGGCCTTGCTAACCGGCGTGTTTGCCGCGAAGAGCATGGGCGGTCATGAAGACGTGAGCATTGCCGGGCAATTCATGGCGCAGTGCATCGGCGTGGGCGTCACGCTGGCGTGGAGCGGCGTGGTGTCGTATCTCATCCTGAAGGCGATCGATTTGACGATCGGTCTGCGCGTCAGCGCTCAGGAAGAGGTCGAGGGGCTTGATCTCACCCAGCATAATGAGGCGGGGTATAACCTATAGCGTCCGTTATCGTCCGAGCGCCCGGTAGATGGTTTCGAGGAAGAACGCCACTTTGTAGGGTTTTTGCAGGAACCCCATGACTCCGTTCTGGGAGAGGCGTCCGGCGACGCGGGATTCGTCGTAGCCGCTGGAGAGCAGGACGCGGACGTCTGGCCGAATGCGTTGGAGTTCGATCAGGGTCTCCTCGCCGTTCATGTGGGGCATGGCCATGTCGAGCACGACGAGATCGAAGGCGTCGGGGCGTTCGCGAAAGAGGGCGACGGCTTCTTTTCCGTCCCGGGCGGTGACGGCGTTGAATCCTTCGCGCTCCAATATTTTTCGGGCAACTTCGCGGACCATGTCTTCGTCGTCCACGACCAGAATGGCGCCGTTGCCGCGCCGGGCTGGCCAGGCAAAGCGGTTGGAGGACAGGGATGTTGCGGGGTGGGCGACGGCGGGAAGGGCAAGGCGGAAGGCGGATCCTTGTCCGGGGGCTCCTTTGACGCGGATGGCGCCGTGGTGGCTGTGGACGATGCCCAAGGCGGCGGCGAGTCCCAGGCCGCGGCCGGTGAATTTGGTGGTGAAAAAGGGGTCGAACACGCGGGCGATGGTTTGTTCGCTCATGCCGCATCCTGTATCGGCGACGTCTATGTAGACGAATTCTCCCGGGAATATGGATTCCGCGAGGAGGAATTCGCTGGCGTTTTCGGGGTCGAGGCGCATGGCGCCTGTCGTGAGGAAAATGTCGCCTTCCTGGTCTTCGAGGGCTTCGGAGGCATTGGTGATGAGATTCATGATGACTTGGCGGAGTTGGGCGGGATCTCCCAGGGTCAGGGGCAAGTCTGCTTCGAACTGGCAGTGAAGGCGCGCTTTTTTGGAGATGGATGCTTCGAGCAGGCGCAGCATTTCCTGGGTGATTTCGTTGAGGTTGACGGCTTCCTCTCGGGTTTTCCCTTTGCCGCTGTATGCGAGCATCTGCTGGCATAGGGCGGCGGCTTGGCGCGCGGCGGCGATGATTTCTTCGAGATGGGCGCGTTCGGGCAGGTGGGCCGGGATGGCGTAGAGCGCCAGGTCGGCGTTGCCGAGGATGCCGGTGAGGAGGTTGTTGAAGTCGTGTGCGACGCCTCCGGCCAGGATGCCGAGGCTTTCGAGTTTTTGGGCTTGTTGCACCTTGGCCTCGAGGCGTTTGTGTTCTTCCTCGGCTTGTTTGCGGGCGGTGATGTCGGTGCTGATGCCCCCGAGGGCGTAGACGCGTCCTGCTTGGTCGCGCAAGGGGAATTTCATGCTCATGAAGGTGCGGGGGCCGTCGGGCAGGCAAACGGTCTCCTCGGTTTCGAGGGCTGTTCCGTCGTCCAGGACTTTCTGGTCGTTTTCGCGCAATGTGGCGGCGTCGTCGAGGTTGAAGATGTCTTCGTCTTTGTAGTTCACGATGGATTCGGGGGGCAGTCCGACGAGTGCGGCAAAGGCTTGGTTGACGATCAGGAAGCGCCGGTCTAGGTCTTTGATGTAGATGGCGGCGCGGGAGTGGTCTAGCAGGGCTTGGAGCCGCGCTTGGTATTCGTGGAGCGTCGCCTGGGCCTGTTTGCGTTCGGTGATGTCGCGCACGATGCCGAGAGCGCGGTCGTGGCCGCATGGCACGAAGCGGGCTTCGAATTCGCGTGGTTGGCCGTGGAGTCGGGCGGCGTATTCGAAGAGTTGCATGTGGCCTTGTTGGCAGGCGATCTCTATGCGGTCGGCGATGCCGTCCGCGAGTTCCCGTGGAAAGACGTCATGGCAGTTTTTGCCGATGGTTTCTGCGGGAGGGCAGGAAAACGGATGGGGGTCCGGCGCGTGACAGTCCAAGAGAATGCCGTTTTGGGTCGCGATGAATATCGTGTCTGGAATGGCATTTAGCAGGGCCCTGTTGCGGGCTTCGCTGTCGCGGAGGGCGGTTTCGGCTTGGGTGCGCGCTTTGTGCATCAGGGTTAGGGCGACTTGCTCGGCGGCGGTCGCGGCGAAGAGGATTTCGTCGTCGTGCCAGGATCGGCTTGTTTCTGTGTGTTCGAATTGCAGGATGCCTGCCACGTTGCCGCTGACCCGGATGGGGGCGCTCAGTAGGGCGACGATGCCGCGGGGGGCGAGGTAGGGGTCGCGCAGTTCGGCGGTTTGGGGATCGTGATCTGTATTGGAGACCGCCAGCACGGGATTGTGTTCGAGGGCGTCGCGGTAGGCGGGGAAGAGATCGATATTGAGCGATAGGAGGTTGTCCAACGGGTCTCCTTCCGCGTTGACGCATGTGATGCATTGCAGTTGTTTGCGGTCGGGTCCGTAGAGCCATAAGCCTGCGCGGGAGACGTCCAACGTTTCGCCGGCGACATCGAGGATGATGTGGGCGGCTTGTTGCAACTGGCCAGAGAAAATGGCCGGTTCGGTGGAGAGCCGGATGACGGCGGCTTGTTGACGTTGGATTCGGTCCATGCGTTCGCGCAGCCGGATGCGCGTTTGAACGCGTTCGGTGATGTCTTCGAGACTTCGGAGGACGAAGGTGTCGCCGCCTTCTTCTTCGACGAGGGCGCTCCAGAGGCGGACGTGGATGCGGGTTCCGTCGCCGCGGATGCATTCTTTTTCGTAGGGGGAGGATTGTCCTGTTTGCAGGAGGCGCAGATAGGCTTCGGCGTCTTGTTTGTGGTATTCGGGCGGCGTTATGGCGCTGAAATGAAGGCCGCGCAATTCGTTGGGGGAGCGTCCGAGCAGGGCGGCGTAGGCCTCGTTGCAGTCGACGATGACGCCGTCGGGGCGGCTTAGGGCCAGGGCGGCGGGGGATTTTTCAAACAGTTGGCGATTGAATCGTTCGCTGTGGCGCAAGGCGTTTTCGGCCATTTTGCGGTCGGTTACGTCGTTGAACACGGCCACGATTTCGCCGGTGGGCAGTTTGTATACGAAATTTTCGTACCAGGCGGACCTCCGGTCGTCGGTGTACAGGGAGATAGGAAGGTGTTCTGCGCGGCCGGTGCGCCAGACGCGCCGGAATACTTCGGCCAGCCCTAATTTTTCGATGCCGGGCCGGGCTTCGAACACGCTTTGTCCAATAAGAGCTTCGCGGGGTTCGAGCTCGATTTTTTCGCCGGATCGGTTGAGGTCTTTGAAGATGAAGTCTTCGGCGTCGCCGACGACGTCGTAGACGGCAACGCCGCTTCCGATGTTTTCGAAGAGTTCTCGGTAGCGCGCTTCGCTTAGGCGGAGGGCGTCTTCGGCGTTGAGGTCTTGACCGCCGCCGCTTTGGGCTCCGAGGACACGTTCCTCCTCGTCGGGGAGGGGATGTCCCGTTTCCTGGTTCTCTGTTCCTTCGTGTTGCGCGTGCATGCCGTATGCGATACTTCGCTTTGGATGCCGGATGCCCCGCGCCGTCTTCCAGAGATCAGCGGTCGGCGATCCGCCATGCGCAGCATAAAACGCCTCAGACGATCGACATAGCATCATGACAGTCCCGCCCTGCGCGTTTCAAGGGAAACGAAACGAGTTTGTGAGACGAATCCGAAGCGAAGGGGGTCTGGTATACTGGGATTTCTGCGGGCGTGACGGCAAGGGTTGTTTTGGCGAACAGGGCCTTGAGGAATGGCCGGAAGGGAAGGCATGGCAACGGCGGGAGATTCCTTGATTCCGAGTTTTTGCTCCCATGAACATTGGGGGAGCATTATGGCGGTTGGCCTTCATCATGATGGGTTCCGGGCGGATGCGGAGTGGGGCGCTGCGCCGTGGCGCGATGTGAGCGTTGTGGACTTGATTCTTGATCCGTATTTGGGTGGCGCCATTGCGGATGCCGGGTTTGATCCGCATCGGGCTGCGCGTCTTGGCGGGCATGCGGATTGTTTTGCGTGGGCGGTGGCGGATCCGGCCAGGGCGTGCGAGGCTTTGGCGCCTGCTTTGCGCGCTTTGCGTTTGACGGGGACGGCGCAGTCCGTTCAAAGGGGAATCGAGGCGTTGTACGGCGTTGACATTTTCACGGCGGATACAGCGGCATGGGTGCAGTTGGATGCGCGCGTTCGCGAGAATTATCGCCAGATGTTTTCCTGGCATGCGTCTGTCATGGAGACAATGGGATTGACGCAGGCGATCCGTCCGGTGTGGCCGGAGATGTATTGGGCGGAATTTCGGTCCGCGGACGCCGTTCTGGAAAAAGGCGTTATCCATACGTTGATGCGGGTGGACGCGTTTATGGAGATGTGGCGCGAGGATTATCCGCGCGGTCGCGATCTGGTCGCTTTGACGGGCATCGAACCGGTCGATGCGGAGAGTTGGCGCGCTTTTTTGGACCGGGTCTTTGATGTCGCGCGGCGTCATGGGTGTTTGGGCACAAAGCAGGCGCAGGCGTATTGGCGGCCGCTTGATTTTTCGGAGACGGCGGAGGCGGACGTGAAGTGGTCTGGTCCGCGGACGCAGGAGGAGGTGCGGCGCTGGCAGGATTGGGTGATGCACGAGTGTTTTCGGCGGACCGAGGCGTGGGGGTGGCCCCACCAATGTCATGTGGGCACGCATAATCTCCCGCATTCGAATCCTGCTCCTCTTGAGGCGGTTGCTGTGCGGTATCCTGGCATGAAGCTGGTATTGCTGCATGCTTGGCCTTATCTTGAGCAGGCTGGTTGGCTTGCCCGGCGGT
>JAKJDA010000231.1:0-4909 GCA_022706165.1 Candidatus Hydrogenedentota bacterium
ACGGCAAGAATCACCAGCGGAGAATGTTTCGCGAGAAAACGTCGCATTGGATATTCTCGCATAGGGATCATGTCTGTATTTTTCTTGCAGTTTTTGTTCTCGGAAACCACTCGCGCAAAGTAGTTGCCAGTGCATGAAAGCTTTCGCTTTCGAGCCAATCACGTAGACTCGCAACCTTCGCAATTTCTTCGAAATCGACCGGCGATAAAGTTCTTTTGCGTTTCCTGAGGAAGACGTACTGCAGACGCTCTTTCGGGCAGTCCCAACGTCCTAGTTCCGTTACTTTTGGGCCGTCCAAGACAAACTCCGCGCACCATGAAGCAAACGTGTCTGGATCAACGCCCAAACGTTTTTGAATGGAAGCAGTATTCTTCCACAACCATTCCTCAATCTCCGGAACCGTAACGATGGCGCGGCAGCGGCCTTTCCATGTGCACTGCATGAGTCTAAGTTCAATCTCTTCAGCGCATTTTTCTGGCGTGTCCTTTGTCTCGCGCCCAGAACCATGATGATCCCAGAGAAGCAAAATATATCGGTAATCTGCCTTGCGGGGACGCGTGAGTTCCGGTCCGGTCATAAGCATTCCACTGTCGTGCATCGGATGTCGATCCACGTCAAAGGTAATGCGGCATATACCTAGCGATTCGGGTCTTGAGAGAACGGCGCGCATTACGGCTTGAGCATCGGCGTCCGCTGTAAGCACAAACAGATCTTTCATCCCAATATCCCTGAGGCAAAAACAGTTGCAATATCCGGCATGTCCTTCCAGCCTCGAATGATCGGGTGTTCACGACCATGGACAATTCGAGCACCCTGTTCTTCTCGAATGAAACACAACAGAGGATCGATACCCACTTCTTGCACTACAAGTGGGGAATGTGTCGCTACAAACATCTGTGCGTCTGGAACACAACTTAGGGCTCGCAGGATAATATCCAGCGCTTTGGGATGTACGCCATTTTCGGGTTCCTCGACGAGATAGAGTGCCGGTTCGGGCGGAAGAAATGCTGGGAGAGTCAGCGCAAGCATGCGAAGGGTGCCGTCGCTTAGGAGCCAACTGGGACAATCAAGACCGTTCTCGTATTTGAGGACAAGATACTCCGCATTGTCGGATTCTCGTCGGGCCCATCCTATTTCCTTCAAATCCTGAAGGGCATATTTCAAATGTGCTGTCCACTGATAAACCGCCGTGGAGGACTCGAAAAGAGGGCCCGCTCGTTTCGACCGGGCCGCTTCGGAGAGAAGCGCTCCCACGACTCGCGCGAGATTTGTGCCATCAAGTTGAAGGGTCGTTGGCCGTGTCGCCGGACAGGGCCCACGCATTGCGCGGCTATTAAGTTGAAGATACCGAATACCGTCCAGTAGGAAAGCCCGAACGGCATTGCCTGTAGGGTAGCGTTCCATATCCGGGGGGGTGGAGGACAATGCAAGTTTGTCCTGGCCGAAAACAAAAGAGTCCTGGTAAGTACCCGTCTCTCGCTTAT
Organism: Candidatus Hydrogenedentota bacterium; assembly: GCA_022706165.1. Lineage (GTDB taxonomy): Bacteria > Hydrogenedentota > Hydrogenedentia > Hydrogenedentales > SLHB01 > JAKJDA01. The sequence continues at coordinate 1,485 of JAKJDA010000231.1, forward strand.
AAAAATCCGAGCCTTTCGAGGTCTTACCGAGAAGACGTTTAGGGCGAGCGTTCGGACTAAATCGAAGCCCTTTCCCCCCTTGAATCCAGCTCTTGCTGTACTGCTTAAGCTCGTCTGCGACGGAGATTCCAAGTTGATTGTCACTCTGCACGCTCAACTGGTATCGAATCAGATTCGCCTGCTGAGAAGGAAGGCTAGAACCCATATCCAACCACAAGTCGATCTCTATCGCGCCTCCCCTGCGCATGAACGTCAGATCTCGTAAATCGGGCACTCTCGATTCTACCGCACTTCGAGGGCCATCTCGCACACAGTCTCGAACGAAGTCCAAAGCGTCAAGAAAAGTGCTCTTGCCGGATGCGTTGGGTCCGACGAGGACATGAAAAGCACCAAGCTCAATTGCCGGAGCAATTTCCTTGATGATTCGGAAATTCCGAATGGCAATTCCTACAATCATGCTTACTCACCTTTCCCGCTCGCTCCATAACCCACTTTTGAGTGAAGAACTCACAAGGCGATCCGCAAAACAGATCGCCTTGTGGCGAATACGTGTCTATCCCTCGTGCAAATACACGTCCCAGCCGAGGTAATTCTCGAGGGCCTCGTAGACGGCCCGGGCGCTGCGGCTGTGGTTGACGGCGACGTGATGCTCGAAGCCGTTTTGGCAAATGTATTCGAGCAAACCCTGCAAATCGGGAATCTCCGCGACGCCGTAGCCGCCGAAAGTATCGAGCGGATCATCGGTGAAGCGGCCCTCGCCCATGTACGCAGCCACAATGCCCTCGTTATCGACCGTGCTCGGACGCAGATACGTCATCGGCGCGGCCTTGATGCGGCCAACCACCGTGCCGAACGCGTTCTGCTTGCCGACGGACCCCGCGATGATCTCCTGATAATCCATCTTCATATGCTGGAAACAACTCTTCGGCAGGTTCGAACAGTGGAAACCCACGCACTTATCGGGATCGGACCCATAATTGTTATTCCAGTCGAGCAAAAAGCTAGGCGAACCCGACGCCAACGCCAACGCATGCATGCCGACCGCGCCGCACACGTCCACCTCGCAGGCGGAGGATCGGAGCTGGTCGCTCAGCATGCTCATCGCCGTGCAGGGCACCACCCCGTAGAACTCTTCCATCGAGGTCCAGCACTGGACCGCGGTGATGTCGAGTTCGGCCTTCTCCATCCAGTCGTTGATGACGATCGCGAGCTTGGCCATCTTGAGCAAGGCCTCGTTCGGCACGCCGTTCGTCGCCGTATAGCCCTTGATCTTTGCAAGCTGCTCCTTCACCTTCGCATTGGCGTCCGCCATCTTCGCCGCCCGCCCAAAGACCTCGGACAAGTCAAGCGTCTCAACACTGATGCCATACTCCTCAAGAATCTTCTCGCTGTAACGGACCGTGTTGAACGCCGCCGGACGCGCGCCCAGCGCCCCAACACGGCAATGGCGCAACCCCTTGACCACCCGGCACACCGCCGCAAACCACGCAATCTCATCCTTGAACTCCGGAGCCGTCGGATCCATCGTGTGACGGCTCGTCAAGCTAAAATCGATGCCGTACTGCACAAGGTTGTTGCACGCCGACATCTTGCCGCAAAAACTGTCGCGGCGATGCTTGATCGTCATCTTCTTCGCATCATCATCCCACGCATGAATAAGCACCGGCACGCCAAGACCGGCCATCTTCAACGTGTCCGCGACGCCGCGTTCATCGCCGAAATTCGGCAACGTGACGATCACGCCGTCGATCTTCTCGCGGTTTTTCTTAAAAAGCTCCGCACACTTCTTCGCATCGTCCCACGTCTCGACCGATCCGAACTTCGTGTCCTTCGGCGTCAACGCAACGACGCCGTGGCCCAGCTTCTTCAGCAGGCCCGACATGAACTCGTGCCCCTCCCGCGCCAACTCATCCGGGAAAAAACCCCGATTGCCCACGATCAACCCAAAACACTGCTTCGCCAATTTCGCCGCCATGGTGCGCTTCTCCTTCCAATCCGTAGTAAAATACACTGCCTCAAACCATCCCATTCTAATCGCGCCGCAAAATCGCCGCAAACTCCCAAAGCCCCGCCGAATACGCTATTTATACAAGCTCCCCCGCACAACAATCTCGCCGCCAGCCTGAACCCTCGTCGGCCCCGAGACGCCCCCCGAAGAAACCGTCGAACAGCCGCAAACAAACAACAAAACCATCGCCCCATGCAAAAGCCACATGCGCTTCATGACGCACCTCTCCTGTAAGTTACGCAGCGTATGCCGCAACGACTTTGCGAAGCGCCTGGACCACGTCCCCCGCGTCCGCATCCGTCATGCCCGCCCACAACGGCAGCGTGATCAACCGATCATATTGCGCCTCGGCAACCGGACAAAGACCTTTCAGATATCCCATCTGCCGGTAATAGCTGTGCCAGTAGATCGGAAGATAGTGCACGTTCACCCCAATGCCCTCGGCCCGCAGCGCTTGAAATACCTGACGACGATCCGCGCGGAGATATTCCGCGTTGAGGCGAATCACATAGAGGTGCCACGCAGATTCGCGATCGGGAAGCTGTGTCAGCGGCATAACAGCCGGGACATCGCGGAAAGCAGCGTCATAACGCATCGCGATATCGCGACGACGCTCCAGCCATGCATCGAGCTTGCCGAGTTGCGAAAGACCCAACGCACACAGGATATCCGGCATGCGATAATTGTAGCCGAGCTCGCCCATGTCGTAGACCCAATCGCCGCGACGCTCCCGTTCGCGCGCGTCGACTTCAATGCCATGGTTGCGGAACGCGCGCAAGCGGGTTGCCAAGGCGTCGTCGTCAGTTGTCACAACGCCACCTTCGCCCGTGGCAATGTGTTTCACGGGGTGCGTGCTGAACACGGTCATCGCGGCGTGCGAACCGATGCGTCTGTTGCGGTACGTCGCGCCGAGCGCATGGGCTGCGTCTTCAATGACGACAAGGCTGTGGCGTTGTGCGATGTCACGGATGATATCAAGATCGACAGGCTGGCCCGCATAATCGACGGGCAGAATCGCCTTCGTGCGTTCGGTGACCAACGACTCGATACGGGCAGGATCGACAAGGCACGTGTCGGCCTGCACATCGGCGAAGACCGGCGTCGCGCCGCAATAGCGCACGCAGTTTGCCGTCGCCACAAAACTCAGCGCGGGCACGATGGCCTCATCGCCCGGACCGAGTCCCGCCGCATGCGCCGCAACATGCAACGCAGCCGTCCCCGAATTCACGGCAACGGCATGTTTCGCGCCCGATATAGGCTGCAAATTTGTCTTCAAATTGCCTGCACTTAGGGCCGGTGGTTATCCAACCGCTCTTAAGCGATTTAACAACTTCTTCTATTTCATTAGTATCTAAATACGGCAACGCAAAAGGCAAAAATTCTGAGTTCATCATGCACCTGATATAAGTTATATTTA
>JAKJDA010000231.1:4919-5164 GCA_022706165.1 Candidatus Hydrogenedentota bacterium
CACCTCTGCAACAGCCTGTACGTCCGCCTCATCCACCACGTGCCGCCCATACGGAAGCATCGCCGTGCGCACGGGTGCGCCACCGTCTATTGCTAACGTTGCCATATAGGGCAATCCTCCCAATTCACGGGAAAGCCCATGTTTTTTCGCGGAACATCCGGGTACTCGTCGAGCAGACAGCGTAACCGTTGTGACCATCGACTTTGCGGCGCGACGACCCCGAGCATGTGTCTGAGAATCGTAAG
>JAKJDA010000232.1 GCA_022706165.1 Candidatus Hydrogenedentota bacterium
TCCGCAAACGCATCGTTCACGCGCGCGATCCGCCCCAAAGGCATTTCGGAAAGAAACTGCGATTCCTCCGCCGCCCTCGTCTCGCCAAACGCCATCCGTTCCCGGGCCGCCACGAGAGTCAGGCGTTTGCGCGCACGCGTCATCGCGACATAACACAGCCGCCGCTCTTCCTCGATTTCACTCTCGCTGTGAAACGCGCTCGCATGCGGCAACAAGCCCTGCTCCAAACCTACCAGGAAAACTTCGTCGAACTCAAGGCCCTTGGCGGCATGACAGGTAATCAACGTGACCAACGGCTTCTCCGGGTCATAGGCATCCAGGTCCGAATACAGCGCCAGTTCCTGCAAAAAATCGGCAAGCCCCCCATTGCCTTCGCCGCGGACATTGTCGTGCTGCGCACAGGCGGACACAAATTCGTCCACGATCTCAAGGCGATCCCGAAAATCGCGTTCGTCGGTTTCCTGGACGTATTCGCGATACCCCGTCGCGTCAAGTAAACGGACGGCCAGGTCTTCCACGGTCGCCTCGCGCGAAAACAGCGCCAATTCGTCGATCATATGCACAAACGCGCCCAACCCTTCGCGTACTCGCGCCGAGAAGGTCTGGTCGTGTTCGACCTCGCGCAAGACCTGAGACAGGGGCAGGGAACGCGTGCGGGCATATTCTTCCAGGCGATCCATTGTGACGCCGCCGATCCCCCGCGCGGGCACATTGATGATGCGGCGCAGGGCCTCATCGTCGTTGGGATTGATGAGTAGCCGCAGGTACGCGAGGATGTCCTTCACCTCCTTGCGGCTGTAAAATTGCGTGCCCCCAATGAGAACATACGGCAGCGCTTTACGGCGCAGGGCCTCTTCGAACAATCGCGACTGCCCGTTCGTCCGGAAAAGCACCGCCACGGATCCGTCGCTTTCACGGCGCTGGAAAATCTCGTCAACCACGAACCGCGCCTCGTCCCGATCGTCATCCGCGCGATAAAACCGGACCGGATCGCCCCCCTCCTGCGCCGTCCACAACGTCTTGCCAAGACGATTCAGATTGTTCGCAACCAGTGCATTGGCGGCATCGAGGATCGGCTTCGCGCTGCGATAATTTTGCTCAAGACGAAAAACGCGCGCGTCGGGAAAGTCTTTTTCAAAGTTCAGGATATTGGCAATGTTCGCGCCCCGCCAAGAATAAATGCTCTGGTCCTCGTCGCCGACGACAAAGAGATTCTTGTGCGGTTCGCTGAGGCGCTGCGCCATGACGTACTGCGCATGGTTGGTGTCCTGGTACTCATCGACGTGAACATAACGATACCGGCGCGCATAGCGATCGCGGACATCCGGAAAGTCCAGAAACAGCCGCGCCGCCAGGACCAGCAGATCATCATAATCCACCGCATTGGCGCGCGCGAGCGCCTCGTGATATTTCTGCCACAACAGCCGCAACGCCTCCTCGTCCGGCTCGGCAGGAACACCTGCGGCATCCGGAACCTGGAGGTCTTGTTTCAGGCGGCTGATCCAGCTCATGGCCCTTCGAGGCAACAGCTTGGGACTGCCCGACGGCAAATCCTTGATGAGCCTCTTCATGAGGCTTACCTGATCAGAATCATCAAAAATCGTGAACGCGCTCGAACGTCCGATCTTATCTATCTCGCGTCGTAAAATGTACAACCCAAACGAATGGAACGTGCCCACCCACGCCCCAAGCCGTTGGACGCCAAGACGGGACGCCGTGCGCGCCTTCATCTCGTTCGCGGCGCGGTTCGTGAAGGTCAACGCGAGCAGATTGCGCGGGTCGACGCCGCGCTCGCTCACGAGGTAGGCCAGCCGCTCAACAATGACCCGCGTCTTGCCGGACCCCGCGCCTGCCAGGACCAGCGCCGGACCGTCTCCTTGAGTCACCGCAAGCCGTTGCGCTTCATTTAGATGCATAGGAAGAATGGAAGTCCTGTGTGTGGCGGCGATTCCTGCGTTCGCCGCGCCGGGCGGCGAGAAACGCTATCCTAATGGGCCGAGACGGCCATGTCAAGCGCCGCAAGAAAGGCCGATAGGCGCCGGCATTATAAGGATGTCATAATCATCTAGCACGAACATGAGGGGTTTCCTCATAGAAAAACCGCAGCGAGAAGGTTGACTCCTTCTTCATGAAGTATGTACGATGATGGCCGGATCAAAATGGGTTTTCTAACGTTTGTTTAACAGGAGCGCTAATATGGCCATTCGAGTGCTTACTAAAAAAGAGGCGGACGAACTAGGACTGGTTCCCCGCAAAACCGCCGACGCGGGCAAGGCAAAACGCCTGAACCCGCACGTTGCCGAGATCATGGAACAAGTCAAAGGCACGAAGCCGGGGCAGTTTTTGGTGTATGAGCCCTCGGACAAAAAAAGTTTCCAAACCCAAATCTTGCGAATCCGCCAGGCCTTCGATCTGCTGACCAAGCCATGGCCGTTCACGCGTCCCATGGAAGGCGGCAAGCGAACGGCCATCAAGATTCTCTCCAAAGCCGATTCCTTCGAACAATATCCGCAGCAGGAAATGGCCCCCAAAGAGAAAGCGGCTTCCGAAAAAACCAAGAAGACGGGGCGGGGAGCCGGGCGCAGCAAAAAGCGCAAGTGACTTCCCCATCGCCAAACGTGAAGCCCTGCAGGGGACTGACGTATGCCGCCACAACACAGGCTCAGGGCGGATCGATTGGCATGTGTCACAAAATCCCAAATCACTGAACGCCACGATCCACGCCGATCTTGAACCTGTAACCAGTGTCCAGGCGCGCATGCGATTCCCCCTCTTGGATAAAAGTCTCAGCCCATTCAAAAATGCTATTTATAATAAAAACATTCTGACTATATAATATTTTATCGTTATTCACTGGAATTCTGGATTCGACGCATCCTCCAAAACAGGCGGTTTTGTTTGCCAAAAGCCTTTCGTTGTGTCATACTGAGCCACACGAGGTAGAGGCGAGGGTGTCCGGCGATGGGCATGTCCGAGAAGAGATAGTGTGCACTACGGCGCAGCCCACCCAAAAACCCTACGGCGCGCGAACTATAATGCCCCACAAAACTAAGCGGGGAGCCAACGCCAACCGACCCCATTCGCATGCATGCGACGGACGGTTGTCCATTTCCCAAACCAAAGGGACAGGAGAAGTGAGATGATGAGGAATGCGGTGCGCAGCATAGCTTTTGTGTGGTTCGTGGGCGTCCTCTCCTTTCAGGGGCATGCCGCAGACCTTACATTCTCTCCCCTTGGGGGCCCTCACCCCTCGTCGGTTTCCGTCTCCATCGCCAATTCCGGCGCAGGCTCCGAAGTGCGTTACACAACCGATGGCAGCATTCCGACCGCAACCAGCGCGTTGTATACAACGCCCATACCGGTTTCCGCCACAACCGTCATTCGAGCGGGCGCCTTTACCGGGGGAACGGCCGTCGGCGAAGTCGTCACGGACACCTACCTTATCAACGTGAATACGTCCATTCCCATCATGTCGGTCGTGATGGCGCCGCGCGATCTAGACCCGCACAACGTGCTGACTCCGTTGAACCGGAGCAATCCGTACGCCAACAGCCAATCCCAGGTTCATGCAGCGGCCATTTACTGGAATTCGTTTTTCTTTTCGGAGCAGCAGTGGCAGAGCTTTTTCAACACCACCGATCGAATGGGCGAGCGCCTGGCAAATGTCTCCTATTGGGAAACCGGCGGCGTCAAAGCCTTTCAAGCCGACACGGGAATGCGCATGCACGGCGGCGCTTCACGCCAGAATGACACGATGAAAAAATCATTCCGGTTCTATTTTAGATCGGAATATGGCCCTGGCAAGCTCGATTACAAGATCTTCGCGACATCCGATGTCGCGCGATTCGACAAACTCGTCTTCCGAGGCAACTACAACGACGGATGGTCGCACAGCAAGTTTCCCTCCAACATCGACAATCAGACCACCTTGGCCTGCTACATCCGAGACCCGTTGACGCGCGCTCTGCGACGCGAAATGGGCGATCTCGCCGGACACGACGCATGGTGCATGGTCTATCTCAACGGCGAACCATGGGGTCTCTACAATACGACCGAGCGTTACGACGACAACTGGCTCAAGGATTACACCGGCAAGACCGATTGGGACTTGATCGGCATATCGGATGTTGGGGCGACCGGCAACGACAAGGATCCCTTGCCGCATGGCGCGGACGAGGTGAAAGAGGGCGATGCCGCGGCATGGCAATCCTTCGTGACGGCATACGTCACCAACGGCACGAACGCCAACCCCAGCGGGCTCACCGGCAACGCCTATCTCGCTGCGGTTCAGAACCACATCGATATCGAGAACTTCACCAACTACATGATCCTGAACATTTGGAACGGGAACTGCGATTGGCCGCACCACAACGCCTTTGTCGCGCGCGAGCGCACGGCGGGGGCCAAGTGGATTTTCATCGACTGGGACACCGAATCGGCCTATGGCGGGGGAGGAGCGGGCAGCGCGGACGTGTGGGGCGACGGGCGCGCGGTCAATTACAACGCCATGGCGCGGTGCACCGATCAGCGGATGCGCTTCACCAACTTGTTGCGCCAACTGCTGGGCAGTCCGGATTACCGGAACTACTTCGCCCAACGCATGGACATTTTGCTCAACTCGATCCTCGCGCCATCGCACATCAACGCCCGGGCGGATGAAATGGCGGCGGATATCCGCTCGGCAATGCCCTTCGAAAAACAGGTGTGGCAGCAGGTCCACACCGTGGACACCTGGGAAACAGCCCTTGTCACCATGAAGACATGGAACAGCGATCGCACGCCGTACGTGCGACAACACGTGCGCGACCATGCCCTGATGCCCAACGTCACGGGGTGGGCCGACGTCACAATCGCCGCGCCGCCGACGGGCGGAGGGAGGGTCAAGGTTCAGACCCTGGAGCCAGAGTCCTATCCCATGACCGGAACCTTTTTCACCGGCGTGCCGTTGACGCTCGAGGCCATTCCCGACACCGGATACGTCTTTTCGGGTTGGACGGATGGCGATCCCTCCGGAGCAACGCGCACCTTCACGCATACGGGCCGCTTTCCGTCAGCGCCAATTTCACGTTGGATGGAGAGCCGCCTCATCTGCTGGCCGCCGAATTCGGACGCGG
>JAKJDA010000233.1 GCA_022706165.1 Candidatus Hydrogenedentota bacterium
AACGCGGCGCGCTCGAAGAGGTGCGCCGTCAGCCTCGCAGCGCGACCGCCCGCCAGCTTCGTGAATGGGGGCATCGCTGGCGCCGCGCGCTGATGGCTGAGTCGGAAGCTTCCGAGGAAGTCGCCGAGCAAGCCATCGATCGCCTCATCGTGCTGCGCTATCTCATCGAGCACGACATCCTCAAGCGCGCCGGATGGCGGCTGCAGAAACGATACCAGGACCTGATCCGCGCGGCGTCCGGAGCGCGTCCCGAAGGTTGCGGCAAGAGGATCGTCGCGTTGTTTCACGACATCTGGTTCGACTGGAAGGCGGACATTTTTGCGCACGCCCCGATCATTGACGCCGTTTTGGAGCGCGATCAGATTGCGGCGCCGTTGTTGCGCGAATTCTCGATGCTGTCGCGCGCGAAATTCACCATCGCGACCGTCCTCGAAAGCTTCAACTACGGCGAAGCCGCTGAAAAGGCCCGCGTTCGCATGATTCCCGAGGAAACCGAAGAGCGCAACCATCTGCTTGCAAAACAGACCCTCGACACGATCGACGAAATGCAGATCGCCATCGATCTCGCCGAGGAGGGGTACCGCAGCATCTTTCACTGGTTTGATCGGTTGATTGCGCTCTACGAACATCTCGATCGGGCCTATGAGGCGCGCCAGACACATGCCGCCCCTGTCCCCCGCGACATCGATCTATTCGCGTGGTCCGCCGAAGACGCCAAGCGGCCGCACGCGCTTTCCGACAAATGCGTCCACGCCGCCGAGAAGGCGCTGGTCGTATATTGGACCACGCCCCGGCAATACCGCACCGCCCGCCTGCTTCTGTACCTTCACCTCATCAGTCGCTACGAGCAAGGCAAACAGCGGTTTCCGCGTTTCCCGCAACTCGAAAAGGCACTGGTCGAACGGCCGCGCATTCTCGATTCTGATCGGAAGCAGATCTTCGGCCAGCCCCCCGCGCCGGGCGATTGGGAAGTGGTGTAGCCAGGATGCTTCGCAAGCGCCGCGCTTCGCGAGAATGAGAGGAGATATGCTGGGAGACGCACGCGAAGAGGCGCTTGATCCGGGAAGAAAGAAAGCGTAGTTTCAACGCAGGGCAGGTCTTCGTGGCGGGCGTTCGTGCGGGAACGAAGGCGACGTTTTCAAGAGGGATGGCCTCCGGTTGTTTCTGCGAATGCCATTCGCGAGGAGTACGCAGCGAAACGGATCGGTTCCGGAACATGGGGAAGCTCTCGGTCTCCCAACCTGTCGGAGGCGCGCACATGACGTCATCTACTGACCTTCAGGCATTGCTTGACCTCCCGTTGCTTCAGCGCATACCCGGCGACGCCCGAGAACGCGTCGCGACGCTTCTGCATCGCGTTTCCACGCGCATCGCCGTTTCCGATGGCGAAATTCTCTTGCTCCAGGGAAACGTGGGGGGCGATATGGGTTTTGTCTTGTTGCGCGGCGCGGTCGAGATCGATAGGGAAGAAACAGCGCCGATCGCCGTATCCGCGCCGGCTCTGTTGGGCGAGATGCTTCAATTCAATCCGAGCGCGCAACGAACTGCCACGGTGCGGGTCGCCGGGGATGCGGAATGCCTCCGATTTCCATGGCAGGATTTTTATGCGCAGGCGAGACGGGACTTGTCGGAGGCCGAGCAGGACATGCTCATGGACAGCATGGAACGATGCATCTGGGAACGCTTGGGCCGCGATACGCTCATCGATCTCGCCTTATTCCGCGGCGTCTCCGACCAACTGAAGCTCCGGGCGTGCTTGCTGTTGCAGTGGATTGTCCGGCGGGCGGTCCTATCCGCCGGCGAGCAACTGTTTGCCCAGGATGATCTGTGCGGCGGCGCGGGGTACATCCTTACGCGCGGCAGTTTCGAACTGACGCGGCCCAATCACCCGGCGGCGATCGTCGGTTCGCCCAATCTCTTGGGCGTGATGCCGCGCTTCGATCCCGATCGACGTTGGAGCGCGACGGCGATTGCGCGGGAAACGGCGGAACTGCTCCGGTTCTCGTGGCTGGAGTATGAGGCGATGCTGCAGCGACGGCTCTCGCAACGCGAACAGCAGGAACTGGGCGACGCCATCGCGGCAAACGCAGCGGCGCATTTCGTCGCGTAAGCGGCTGCATCTCGTGCGTTTCACGAGAACGGCAATGCCATGCGAAGACCTATAGCGCCCTTTGCACGGGCGGCGCGCCCGCCTTCGGCAGCACCAACGCATTGAGCCAATTGATGAACTCCCGCTGACGCATCTCGTCCTGGATGACGTGATCGTCGATCCCCAACTGCCAGCGGAGGTCCGTGCGCGCGGGATCGTCGTGGAGAGCCTCCAGGCGATCGACGTACGCCATCAGGTCTTCGTGGCCGCGGAAGAGGCCCTGTTTCACGAGACGGTCTTCGCGCGCGACGATGAGCCGCGCCAATTCATGCAGGTCATACTCGGGGTGATACTGCACGCCCCAGAACTCGCCCTTGCCGTGTTTGACGGCCACCGCCTGGCAACAGTGCTCATTAGCGGCAAGCAGTACGCCGCCTTCAGGGAGTTTCGTGATGTGGTCGTCGTGACTCACAAAATGCGAGTAGACGTGCGGTTTGCCGTGGAACATCGGGTGCGTTTTCGCGGCGTCGGTCGTGGCGATGTTGCGCACGACGCCCATCTCGCGTCCCTTGGGATGGGGCGAAACTTCGCCGCCGGCGGAGTAGACGGCCACTTGGGCGCCCCAGCAGCTGCCAAAACCCGGCACGCCGACGTTATACGCGCGCTTGGCGAGTTCCACCTGACACGTCGCGCGCTCATCGTCCGTGTGGTAGACCGTCAGGTTGCAGCCCGGCCACAACACGCCCGCGTATCCCTTGAGGTCTTCTTCGGTGGCGCCTCCCTTCAAATCATCGCTCGATAGCCAGACGTCGTATTCGGCATCCGGCAAGTACTTCACCAACATGTCGCGATAGAGCGCCCACGCCAACTTCATGCCCACTTCGTCGAATTGGTCCCGGCTGGCCTTGGGATATCCATCCAGAATCAAGAAGCGCAACGGCTTCGACATCGTATTCATCCCTTTCTCGGAAGCCGCCTACTTGCTCCCGTTCAATTCTTCGACAATCGCCGCCAACTGGGCGTAGTCCGTGCAGATCGCGTCGGCTTTCGAATGCGCGCTGCCACGATCCTTGACCACCGTGGTGAGAATCGCGCGCGCGCCTACCGCGTGCGGTCCTCCGACGTCATTGTGTTCGCGGTCGCCGATGTGGACGATCTCGCTCACGTCGCAGCCCAACTGCTTTGCCGCCGCTTCGAACACGCTGGGGTGCGGTTTCGAATGGCCCGCTTCATCGGAGAACACAAAGACCTGGAAGTAATCCAGCAGGCCTTCGTCCTTGAGCAACTGACGCAGGCAGCGGCCCGGCGAGAAGATCGCGTCGGAGATCACAGCAAGCTTGTACTTAGCGTGGAGCGCCTTGATCGCCTCATGCACATGAGGGGCGAAATCGGGTCGGAATTCCAGCTCCATCTCTTCATGTAAGCGGATCAACTCGGCGAACTCTGGCTCGGGCAAGCTGCGCTTTAGTCCGTCGAGCAGCACGGTCAAGCGTTCGCGCACGGACCACGTCACGTGCTGATCGTGCCAGACCTTACGGAATGCGGCGTCCGTCACGTCATAGGCCAGGTGGACCGTTTCGCGCGCGATCGGCTCGTGCTGGTTAAGGTATGCGTGGACGAGTGCGCGCCGCTCTGCCGATTTGGACGGACGCCCCGCCGCAGCGCGTTTCGGCTCGTCGGTGTCGTCCTGGAATACGGCATCCCACAGATCAAACGTAATGGCTTTGATGGTTCTTTTTGACACTGGAGCACCTCGTTATCAGCTTTTGATCGGCTCGCCGGTTGAGTGACGGCGACACAGGGGGGACTATAGCAAATCCTGGGGGTTCCCGCAAAACTTCCGACTTCGCTTCGGTTTTCCCAAGCGAAATTTCAGGAGGGGATGGGGCGCGCTATGCCGAAAGGTCGAGATTCCGGCCCACCGCCGGATCGATGATTGCCGCGGATTGGATGAGTTGCACGGCCATTTGGCCCATCTCTTTCATCACATGCTGCTGCTGTTTCAACGCGGCGACCTGCAATAGAGCCCCGATCGGCGCCGCCGACGGCTCCGCGCTCAAACCTCTAATGCTTGCAATGCCGTTCATGATAACCCTCATCGCGCTTCAATACACTTTTATACCACCATTCGCGCGGTGCGTCAAAGAGAATTTTGGGTATGTTTTCAATAAAATAAATATATTCAATAAATACTATACATTTCTTTGTGTATGCGGCGACGATCAGGCAAAAATCTGAGTTCCGAGTAAGCCAGCGCAACAGATGCCTGATGGGCGCCGAACTCTGTATGACCGTCTGTGAAGGCAAAATTAGCACGCCATTCCAAAATGCTGGAATCGAGAAGGGCGTAGCGTTCGTGTATTGCCCGGATCGCCACCTATCCTATGTCCCGGCAGGGCTTATGACCGCTCGGCGCGACTGCGGCGGAATCGTGACGTCCCGACGTCCGGATCAGCCACGCACTGGCCAATAGGCCCAACAGCACGATTCCGACGCCCGCCACAATAGCCGGCGTGTAACTTTCGGTCATGTCGTACAAGCACCCTCCGACCCATGGGCCAACAATTCCCCCAACGCCATACGCCAGGAAAACAAGGGGATAGATGCTCGCCACTCGGTCAACCCCATACCGGGAAGCCGTCTGGGTGGCATAAACGACAAAACACCCCCCAAAACCGAAGCCGACTGCCATTGCCAGGGCCGGAAAATTTCCAGATCGAGTCGGCATTGGCAGAAGCCCGACAATCGTCGCCGCAAGGACAGCCAAGGACAAGGTGATGACGCCCGGTCCGGACTTGTCGGCTATCCATCCCCACACAATTCTCCCTCCTGCGTTTCCGATCGCGAAAGCCCCGACGGCCGTAGTGGCGACTGCTGGGGGGAGTCCGATTGCCAGAGCAATGGGGCTGAGGTTGCCGATGACGAGAAGTCCGGCAGACGTGCCGCAGAACATGCCTACGACCAAGGCCCAGAAAAAACGGTCCTGCATCAAGTCCCGGCGAATCA
>JAKJDA010000234.1 GCA_022706165.1 Candidatus Hydrogenedentota bacterium
GGCAGCTACACGGTGGCGTACAATGTCAGCGACGCCGCCGGCAATGCCGCGACGCCGGTCGTGCGCGCGGTGAACGTCGTCGCCGCGTCGTCCGATACGACCAAGCCGGTGATTACGCTGATAGGGTCGTCGAGCATCACGTTGCAGGCGGGCGCGACGTATGTCGATGCGGGCGCAACCGCGTCGGACAATGTCGACGGCGACATCACCAGCCGCATCGTCACGGTCAACCCCGTGAACACGCATGTTTTGGGAACCTACTACGTGACCTACGACGTCACCGACGCCGCAGGCAACGCGGCCGTGCAGAAAAAGCGCACGGTCAAGGTCGTCGACACGACCAAGCCGGTCCTTACGTTGCTGGGCACTTCGACGGTGACGATTAACGTCTTCTCGACGTACGTGGACGCGGGCGCGACGGCGACCGACAACCTCGACGGCGATATCACCGCGAACATCGTCGTGACCGGTTCGGTCAACGCGAACGTCATCGGCGCCTACTACCTCTACTACAACATCAGCGACTCCATGGGCAATGCCGCCACGCAAAGGACGCGCATCGTCAAGGTGGTAGACAAGGTCAAGCCGGTCATCACCATGCGCGGCGCGACGCCCGTGACGGCGTACAAGGGGGCGACGTACGTGGACGCGGGCGCGACGGCGCTGGACAACTACGACGGCGACGTCACGAGTGACATTGTCGCCACGAGCACCGTCAACACGACGGTAGTCGGGACGTATACGGTGAAGTACAACGTCAAGGACGCTTCCAACAACGCGGCCGCCACCGTCACGCGCACGGTCAAGGTCGTCGCCGCGCCGGCGCCGACGATTACGCTGCTGGGCAGTTCGACGGTGACGATCAACGTGTTCGACACGTACATCGACGCGGGGGCGACGGCCACCGACAGCATCGACGGCGACATCACATCGAAGATCGTCGCCACGGGTTCGGTCAACACATCGGTTGTCGGCACGTACTATCTCGCCTACAACGTCACCAACTCGATGGGCGGCACGGCGGCTCCAAAGACCCGGACGGTGAATGTGGTGGACAAGGTCAAGCCCGTGATCGCCATGCTGGGCGGCAGCACGGTGACGATCAATGTGTTCGACACGTATACGGATGCCGGCGCAACGGCGTGGGACAACTACGACGGCAACGTCACCGCCAACATCGTCGCCACGGGTTCGGTCAACACGAATATCATTGGAACCTACTACATCGCCTATGCCGTGAAGGACTCGTCGAATAACATGGCGACGGCCAAACGAACGATCAAAGTGGTGGATAAGGTCAAGCCCGTGATCACGATGCTCGGCGCGACTCCCGTTACGCTGCACGTTGGGCAGGCATACATCGATGCAGGCGCGACGGCGCTGGACAACTACGACGGCGACATCACGGACAAGATTGTGGCGACCAGCACCGTGAATACGGCGGTCGTCGGCACGTATACGGTGAAGTATTCGGTCAAGGACGCATCCAACAACGCGGCAACGACCCTGACAAGGACGGTCAAAGTCATCCTCTGACCCGTAAGGAGCGTCGTTCGCGGGACACTGCGCCAACGTGCAGGAAGTGCTTTTCGGGCCAAACTCGGCGGGCAGGTCTTTCCATGTAGCGCCGTTACCAAGCATCCCCAAAATGCCGCGCAAGGTTCTTCGCTTATCGGCGGGTGACCGCCCGCCCAGTGGATTGCACGGCGGATCGGGTATCCGCTCGGCCAGCCCATCGAGTTGTTCGTCTGTGCGTTGTAGCATCTACATACTACTAATGTATCACCAAATAGGTTTCGGGATAGCTTCTAGTCCCCTGGTATCGCTAATCTACTCATTTTTTCGCCGGAACGCGTGAACTTGCTACCCAGTCTTCCAGCAGTCTCGATAATCGCACGGGCAAACTAATCTGTCGTGGCGTGGCTCGTAATTCAGTCATCGTGCTTCCGAACGAGCCAACCGAAGAAGTTGTTGCAAAGCGTAACGATTTTAATCATTACGAAAGCCTGTCCAACAGATGCTGTAACTTCAATGGCAACAGGGACGTATGATGAAATGCGAGGCGCCGGAGATTTTCCAAAGCCAGAACGGACGCTCGAGTCAGGTGCGTGAAATGGCGCGCGTTGATTTGTTTCTTTCGGTGGCATGGGAAACGCCTCGGCCCCCGTATTTGCGCAGATTCTGCGTTATATTGCCTCTCGTTCTTTCAAATATATTCATATTTGTATGAAACGCGTCGTTTATTGCGCAATTATCTTGACCCAGGAAGGATTCTGAGGTAGGATATCCGTCTTGAAGCTTAGGACTGGAGGTGTTCCATGCGCAACAACGGCACGCTGATTTCCGTCTCCTTACTTTTGTCAGTTCTCGCTTTTTGTCTCCCCGCTATGGGATCGGGGGTACAACTGTATGAGCAAGAGATCACTCTGCCCACCTACCCGCTAGACGAGCCGGAGAAGTGTCCCATCTTCTACACGGGCCGGGTTTCCCAAGGCGCAAAGGGCCCCATCTATCCGTATCCGCTCCTAAACAGGATTTCTGACAAGCGGACGGACAGAACATACAAAGCCGTCTACCTGGAAAATGAGTACCTGAAGATTTGCGTTTTGCCGGAGATTGGGGGGCGGTTGTTCTCGGGCTTGGACAAGACCAATGGCTACAATTTCTTTTACCAGCAGCACGTGATCAAACCGGCGCTGATCGGCATGTTGGGGGCATGGGTGTCGGGAGGCATCGAGTGGAACGTGCCGCACCATCACCGAGCGTCCACGTTTATGCCGGTGGACTATCGCCTCGAAGAGCGCCCTGACGGCAGCAAGACGGTATGGGTCGGCGAAGTCGAGCCGCGCCATCGCATGCGCTGGCTGGTTGGGTTGACGCTGCACCCCGGCAAGTCCTACGTCGAGATGACCGGGCGCGTGCTGAATCGCACTCCCTTGGCGCATTCGTTCCTGTTTTGGGCGAATGTGGCCGTCCACGCGAACGACGAGTACCAGGTGATTTTCCCCCCGGCGACGGAGTATGCCACGCACCACAACAAGGATCAGTTTGTCTCTTGGCCGGTGGCGCGCGAAATCTACGGTAGACAAGATTACCGGAAGGGCGTGGATATCTCGTGGTGGAAGAACATCCCGGTTCCCTCGTCGTTTTTTGCCTGGAACTATGACGACGACTTCATCGCGGGGTACGACCATGGGGTGGACGCGGGCGTCGTAAGTTTGGCCGATCACCATGTGGCGCCGGGCAAAAAGGCCTGGGTGTGGGGGAAGAACGACCAGGCCGCGATGTGGGACAAGATTCTCACCGACAGCGACGGTCCGTATATCGAGCTGATGACGGGGGCCTATTCGGACAATCAGCCGGACTACTCGTGGTGTCTGCCGTACGATACGAAATCGACCTCTTTCTACTGGTACCCCATCCGTGGCATCCAAGGACTCAAGAACGCCAATCTGAACGGCGCGGCCAATCTGGAGTTGTCCCCGGACGGCACGCTTCGATTCGGCTTCAACACGACACAGGCGCACGCGGCGGCGAAAGTGACTGTGCATGCGTCGGGCAAGAAGGTGTACGAGACGAACTGCGACATCGCGCCGGACCGGCCTTTCGCGCATAAACTGCGTCTGAGGCGCGGCGTCAAGGCGGAGGACGTGGTGATCGTGCTGCGCGACTCGGCCGACAAGGAACTGGTGCGTTATCAGCCCGCCCCGAAAGCCAACGCTCCTATGCCTCAACCCGCGCAAAAGCCGCTCAAGCCGGAAGAGATTCAGACGGTGGAAGAGCTGTTCTTGACCGGTCAATGGCTCGAACAGTTCCACAATGCGGCTATCGACCCGAACCTGTACTACGAGGAGGCGCTCAAGCGCGATCCCGGCGATCTTCGCACGAACATCCAGATGGGCGCGCAGTACATCAAGAAGGGGTTGTACGAGAAGGCGGAAGCCTGCCTGCGCAAGGCGATCGAGCGGGCCGCCAAGAACTATACGACGCCCAAGGACGGCGAGCCGTACTACTATCTTGGCGTGGCATTGCGCTACCAGGACCGACGTAAGGAAGCTTACGATGCGTTCGGCCGGGCGGCGTTGTCTCATCCCTGGTTTTCGGCCTCGCGTCTCAACATGGCCGAACTTGATGCGCTCGACGGCCGCTATACGCTTGCGCTCGAGCGCGCCGATCAGTCGCTTGCGGTCAATGCGCAAAACGTGAAAGCATTGAGTCTAAAGACCTCGGTGCTCCGGCGTTTGGGCAAGAAGGACGAGGCGATCGCCGCGGCGAATTCCGCGCGCGCGCTGGACCCACTGGATTTTCGCGCCGCAAGCGAACTGCGCCTGCTGTGCGGGGACGCGCCGTGGGCCGCGGAGTTCAAGGCGTTGTTGCGCGACGACGTGCGCAACTACCTTGAACTCGCAAGCGACTACGCCAGCGGCGGGTTCTATGACGACGCGATCGGCGTGCTGACCCAGGCGGCCGAATTCAGTCGGTACCCGATGGTCTATTACGATCTGGGTTATTATGAAGAATGCCGCGGGGCGCTCGACAAAGCCAGGGAGTATTACGACAAGGCCGCGTCCATGCCCGAGGACTACTGCTTCCCGTATCAGTTGGAGTCCATCCGGGTCCTGGAATCGGCGTTGACGCAGCGCCCCAAAGACGCCAAGGGCCATTACTATCTTGGCAATTTGCTGTACGATCATCAGCCCGAAGAGGCTGTGCGGCTTTGGGAAAAGGCGGTTGCCCTCGACGATTCTCTTGCGATTGCGCACCGGAACTTGGGGTTCGCGCACTCGCGGCAGAAAGGCTCGCTGCAAAAAGCCATCGCCCACATGAGAAGGCCGTCCAACACGACCGAACGTCCGCGCGGTATTTTTTTGAGTTGGACGTCTTGGAGGAAACGGCCAAGAAGCCGGCCGAAGACCGCTTGAAGCGGCTCGAGGCGAACCAAGGGGCCCTCGAACAGTGGGATAACGCCCTCGCCCGGGAAATCACCCTGTGGGTGTTGGTGGGTAAGTATGATGCGGCGCTTCAAGCCCTCGAGACCCGCCGGTTCCTGGTGTGGGAAGGCGGCGCGTCGATGCATGCGGCGTTTGTGGA